>JAGGUP010000148.1 GCA_021158405.1 Bacteroidales bacterium | reverse complement strand
CCATAGAACCTTCCACAGGAGAAATATTGAGTTTAGTATCCAGCCCTTCGTTTGATCCGGCCATGCTGGTAGGTCGTAAGCGTGGCGAAAATTTCAATAGATTGGTTAATGACACCTTAAAACCTCTTTACAATCGTGCACTAATGGCCACTTATCCTCCCGGCTCCGTATTCAAATTAGTCAATGCATTGGTTGGCCTTCAGGAAAAAGCAATTACCCCAAGCACTCAATTTAGCTGCAACGGCCCGTTAACCGTTCCTATTAAATGTACGCACAATCATATTACTCCATTATCGCTAGTATATGGAATTGAACAATCATGCAATCCTTTCTTTTGGGAAACATTTAAGAGTATTTTAAATAATAAAAAATATAAAAGCACACATGAAGCCTATGAAGCCTGGTACAAAATTGTGAAAAGCTTTAATTTGGGTGAGAAATTTACGTCTGATTTGATGTACGAAAGTAGTGGGAACATTCCTTCGGCCGATTATTATGATAAATTATATCGAGGACATTGGAACGCATTAACTGTTCGCTCTTTGGCTATTGGTCAAGGCGAAATATTAATTACACCCATTCAGTTAGCAAATATTGTTTCGATCATTGCCAATAAAGGATATTTTTATTCTCCACATTTAGTGAGAGCTATTGGTGAACCTGAAAATTTAACACAATCCGCAAGAACAAAAAACAGAGTATTGATTGATAGTTTGTATTTTGATCCTGTAATTGAAGGGATGGAAGGGGTAGCCAAAGTAGGAGGTACTGCCTGGAGAGCCGCTCTTGATTCCATTGCTGTTTGTGGTAAAACGGGTACGGCACAAAATCCACATGGGAAAGATCACAGCATATTTATAGCTTTTGCACCAAAAGAGAATCCTAAAATAGCAATTGCTGTTGTGGTGGAAAATGCGGGTGATTATGGCGGTACTTGGGCAGCTCCTATTGCAAGCCTGATGATGGAAAAATTCTTTTATGGAGAAATAAAAAGGAAGAATAAAGAAAAACGAATTTTGCATGCCAATTTATTAGAGCGTTAATGAGAAGACGAAAAAGCATATTTCATAATATCGATTGGTGGTTAGTCATCCTATACTTACTCTTAGTAACTATTGGCCTGTTTAGTATTTATTCAGCAGTATATAATCCGGCACATCCGTCCTTATTTGATCGGTCTCAACGGTATGGCAGTCAGTTTATCTGGATTGTTACTGCACTGGTTTTTGCTTTTGTAATTTTGATGATTGATGTGAAATTTTTCACTTCATTCTCTTATTTGATCTATGGAGCCAGCATGTTGCTTTTGCTAATCGTTTTGCTTTTTGGTAAAGAAGTGGCAGGTTCTAAATCCTGGATAGATTTAGGTGTTTTTTCATTTCAACCTGCTGAATTTGCAAAGCTGGCAACGAATCTTGCCTTAGCCCGTTATTTGAGTGGACTAAATATTAACCTGAATAAATCAAAAAATATACTTGTTGCCGGAGCTTTTTTAATTGTCCCAATAGCCTTGGTTTTGCTCCAAAATGATACAGGTTCCGCTTTAGTTTATGTCGCTTTTGTTTTAGTTTTATACCGAGAAGGTTTTAGTGGTAATTTTCTGTTAATGGGTCTTATAACAGTCGTTCTGTTTGTTCTTACTTTAATGGTAGGCAAATATATTGTCCTTGGTATTGTTCTCACCATGGCCATCATTCTGTTTCTATTGACTCAAAAAGTAAGGAAGAATTTAATTATGCTTTTTGGAATGTTTTTCTTGATTATCGCCTTTATTTTTTCTGTTGATTATGCCTTTGAAAACATATTACAGCCGCATCAAAAAACGCGCATTGAGGTTTTGCTTGGGAAGAAAACAGATTTTCAGGGTGTTGGTTATAATGTGAACCAATCACTTATAGCTATTGGATCGGGAGGTTTTAGAGGGAAAGGTTTTTTACAGGGAACTCAAACTAAATATAAATTTGTACCGGAACAAAGCACCGACTTTATTTTTTGCACTATAGGTGAGGAGAGGGGCTTTCTGGGAAGCTCCTTAGTGATTATTTTGTTTATGGTTTTTTTAATTCGTTTGCTGTTTGTTGCAGAGCGACAGCGATCCGCTTTCAGTAGAATTTACGGTTATGGAGTTGCTTCCATATTGTTTTTTCACCTGGCAGTAAATATTGGAATGACCATTGGTTTAGCTCCTGTTATTGGAATACCACTTCCTTTTATAAGTTATGGAGGCAGCTCCCTATGGGCTTTTACCATTTTGCTTTTTATTTTTATTAAAATGGATTCCTACCGCTTGGAATTATTGTAAGCTTTTGTGCTGATGCATTGATGTGCAGATGTTGTAATGTGATTTGACTTTTTCACTCTGTTGGTGAGCTAGTTGAACCAAAGATTCGTGTTTGTCGTGCTATAGATTCTTTGTGAATCAGTTCCAGAATTTTAATTAAGAATTCAGCATCCATGCCTAAATTTTTCCCGTTTTCAAGTCGTTCTTGCAAAATATTCGACCAGCGTTTTAGCTGAAGAATGGTAATATTATTTTCTTTTTTATAGTTACCAAGGGAATCGATAATATCAAATCGACGCGCCAAAATCTGAATCATTTCGGCATCCAGGCGATCAATTTCTGAACGGTATTCTTCTAGTTTGGATTCAAAAGCGAAATCAGCGGTACGCTCTCTAATGATCAAATTATTAATTAAAATCTGTAGAGCTTCTGGTGTAATTTGTTGTTTAGCATCCGTTAGTGCTTTATCAGGTTGATAATGCGTTTCAATCATAATTCCATCCGATTCTAGATCAAATGCTTTTTGTGTAATCTCAGCCAGCAAACTTCGCTTTCCTGCAATATGGCTAGGATCAGTAAAGATAGGTAATGAAGGATAAAGACGTTTTAGTTCTATTGGGATTTCCCACATGGGAGCATTTCTAAAAGCTGACTTCTTGAAAAAATCGAATCCTCTATGAATGGCAGCAAGTTTAGTAATGCCCGCTTCGTTTATACGTTCCAAGGCTCCAATCCATAGGGATAAATCAGGATTTAAAGGATTTTTTACCATTACCGGAATATCCACTCCTTTAAGCGTATCCGCAATTTCCTGAACAGAAAACGGATTCACCACCGTACGAGCACCTATCCAAATCACATCTATATCATATCTTAAAGCCAATTCAACATGCTTTGGGTTGGCAACTTCAACGGTCGTTTTAAGTCCCGTTTCTCTTTTAACCAGTTGCAACCATTTTAATGCTTTTTCCCCATGGCCCTCGAACATATTTGGGCGCGTTCTAGGCTTCCAAACACCTGCTCTAAATAATTTAACAGCATCAATCTTAGCAAGACCATGTGCCGTTTCAAGAACTTGCTCTTCAGATTCGGCACTACAAGGACCACTGATTATCAAAGGTTGATTATCTGTTTTGAGCCAAGTGTCCAGCGGATTAATTAGCAGCTTACCAATCATACTGCAAAAGTACACTTTTAGCTTGATTGAAGCCGTATACCAAATTAACACCAAAACTGCCGACAAATTCGATATCAAATTGGTATTAAAAGAGGGAAATGAAAAATGAAATTAGTCCAAATGGAGAGGGAATGAAAAAGCATTAAACATAAAAATATTATCAAGCGAAAAAACGTACCTTTGTACAAGATAAAAAATGGAAAAACGCTGGGTTATTAGGGAAAAAGGGAATGAAGAGCTTGTTAAAAAGCTTGCTAAGGAGCTTGATATAAGCGAACCTCTTGCTAATTTATTAGCTCAGCGTGATATTAAATCTTTTGAAGAAGCTCGCTTGTTTTTTCGTCCGGATATAAGTCAATTGCATGATCCGTTTCTGATGAAAGATATGGACAAGGCGGTAAGCCGAATACAAAAAGCAATTCGTCTAAAAGAAAAAATTTTAGTGTATGGCGATTACGATGTAGATGGTACTACAGCGGTTTCATTGGTTTATTCATTTTTGAAAAAAATTGGCGCGGAAGCCGATTTTTATATCCCTGATCGTTATGCCGAAGGCTACGGCATTTCTGTGCAAGGAATTGATTTTGCAGCAGATAATAATTTTAAATTGGTAATTGTTCTCGATTGTGGAATTAAAGCCATTGATAAAATTGAGTATGCGAAATCGAAGAATGTAGAATTTATTATTGGGGATCATCACCGTCCGGGAGATCAACTTCCAAATGCAGTTGCTGTATTGGATGCTAAACGTGAAGATTGTCCTTATCCATATAAAGAATTATCCGGTTGCGGTGTGGGATTTAAACTTGTCCAGGCATTGTCTCAAAGTAAACAAATTCCTTTCAAGCAATTGGAAGAATACCTCGATTTGGTAGCGATTAGTATTGCCGCAGATATAGTTCCAATTACAGGCGAAAATAGAGTTTTGGCTTATTTTGGTTTAGAGAGAATAAATAAAACGCCGCGTAAGGGTGTGGAAGCAATTTTAAAATATACGAGTGTTCGTAAAGCACGTCCACGCAATTTAAATCAAGGGCATAATTTTTTTGATAAACCTTTAGGTATTAGCGATTTGGTTTTTCAATTGGGGCCGAGAATCAACGCTGCCGGGCGTATAGAAAGCGGAAAAGATTCTGTGCGGCTACTTATAAGTAAAACGCAAGAAGAAGCCGATATTATAGCAGATCAAATCAACGATTTGAATACCGAGCGTAGAAGTCTTGACAGTAAAACTACTGAAGAAGCTTTGGCAATTATCGAAAATGATCCCGAACAAAAAAACAAAAAAGCAAATATTGTTTTTAAAGAAAATTGGTCGAAAGGAGTCATCGGAATAGTTGCCTCCCGCCTGATCGAAAATTATTATAAACCATCAATTGTTTTTACAAAATCCAATGGATTACTTACAGCTTCTTGCCGTTCTGTGCATGGCTTTGATATTTACGATGCTATAGAATCTTGTAGCCCTTTATTAGAACATTTTGGTGGTCATACGTATGCGGCCGGTTTATCGATTAAACCAGAAAATCTGGAAGCTTTTAGTACTTGTTTTGAAAAATATGTACAAGAAAATATTACGGAAGCCTCACTCGTTCCTCAGATTAAAATTGATTTAGCAATAAGTTTAAATGAGTTAAATCAAAAATTTTACCGAATTTTAAGACAACTTGCTCCTTTTGGTCCTGGAAATATGTTGCCTGTATTTCAAACAAATGAACTTATTGATACTGGAAAATCAAGAATTGTTGGAGAGAAGCACATTAAACTAGATGTAATAAGTAAAAACACTTCGGGTTATCCTTTTGCGGGAATTGCTTTTCAACAAGCAGATAAGTTCGATTTAATAAAATCGGGAAGTGATTATTATAAGAAGGGAAATTCCGGAAAACAAACGG
This sequence comes from Bacteroidales bacterium, assembly GCA_021158405.1. GTDB lineage: Bacteria > Bacteroidota > Bacteroidia > Bacteroidales > UBA12170 > UBA12170. Next base: position 6,506 of record JAGGUP010000148.1, on the reverse strand, counting down.
TATTCAATTTGTGTTTTACTCTGGAAGAAAATGACTGGAATGGAGTGAAGAGCCTTCAGCTAAATGTAAAAGATATTCAAGCATTTAAATCATAATAATATCATCTCCGTCATCATCCAAATGATCAATAGGATTCTTTTCATTGGGGTCGTATTCCACTTTTATTTCCCCCAATTTCTTTAATGAGAGAGCAAAATAAAGCATTCCGGCGCCTATGGCAAGGACTAAAACAGCAAGAAGTTGAATTAAGAATCCAAGTATCATTTCAGAGAAGAAAATGAGTAAAAGGCCAATAATAATAGCGACTAGGCCATTTATTTTATGCCAACTTTTGCCTTTAATATCCAAACTGGTAAATGAAACTGAAAGTTGATAGACACCCAAAACGATGGCCCATAAACCGGCCAATATCAGTAGAAATTTAACGGAAGCTTCGGGATAGAAAATAACCACACCCCCAATTACAAGGTTAAAAAGTCCTTGAACCATCCAAAAAATCATGTTTTTATTTTCTTTGGCGTAATTAAAAGCCCCAAAAATCAAAACCAATCCAATAAAGGCAATGATTGCCCCTAATACAAAAACAAGGCTTTTAATGGTTTGGATAGGGACAAATAAAAAGACCAATCCAAAACCGATGATAAGAAGCGCATTGATTAAAATCAAGACCCATTTTTTTGAAAGCATTTCCATTTTTTATTCTTTATAAAGCACTATTTGAGTGCATCATTCTTAATGATACAAAGCTATTAAATTTACAATTTGCTATCAAGCAAATATTGGAACATAAAAAAAGGCAACCCATGAGTTGCCTTTTAGTATATAGAATTAAGTCTATTTACATTTTAAAACTTCTTTAATCTGAAACTTTGCAGCATCAACATTAGGTCCTGAAGTAACTTTTTTATATGCATAACAAGCATTTGACGTATCTTTTTTTCCTTCAAAAGCTTTTCCTAACTCAAAATTAACAGCTGAAGCATCAACACCTGTTAGGCCTAAAGCCTTCTGTCCGGCTTCAATAGTAGCATCCCATTTTTTAAGTTTATTATTGGCCAATGTCAATAAATAAAAGGTGTTTGAAGAGCTTTGAGAATATTTAAGCACATTATTTAATAATTCAAGGGCTTCTGTATTGTGCTCAATTTGTAATTCAGAAGCAGCTTTTGCTTCAAACATTTTTTGTGCAGCTTCTTTAGCGCTTCCTACCTTTTTAAGTGCAGATTTTTTCCCACTACCAAATTTAATTACTTGATCAAAAGCAAGGGCCGCATTTTCTAATTGATCCATTTCTTTATAAGTCATTCCTTTGCCGTAAAAAGCATCGACGCAATTAGGTTTAAACTTAATAGCCTCATCAAAAATGTTTAATGCGCCTTGATAATCTTTTTTCGCCAAAAAGGACAGCCCTTTTGATGAATAGATTTTTGGAATATAAGTGGAGGCTAGTTTTGCGGTTTTAGTATCGCCAATTTCGTTTGCAGTTTTAACGGCGTTTTTTAAGGCTTTTAGAGCACCATCAAATTTTTTCTTTTTGTAAAATGTAATTCCTTCTTTAAAATAAGTATAACCTAATTTTTTTTGTATAGTTGCTTTTAATTCCTCGGCATCAAATCCAATGGCATTACAAATAGAAATACTTTCTTCCCAAGCTTTAACAGCTCCGCTGTAATCTTTTGCTTTATCTAGCTCTAAACCAGCATTAAATTTGGCTCCAGCAGCGTTAAGATCCTGTCCGTTCACAAGTGTTACGAATCCTATAAATAAGATCAGTAAGGTAAATTTCATTTTATTCATTTTCAAAATTTTATCTTTATTTGCATTATTATTTAGCGGCAAATATATAAAAATCAGATGAAAACAAAGGTACCTTAACATTTTTTCATAGAATGAATGCGATTTTAGTCTCCATACATATGAAATATGCTGTATTTTTGTTTTGTTAATTTATAAACGATGCTAGAATTAATAATTACTAAGGCTCAAAAAGGAAGCCGACCAAACATTACCTTACCACATCCAGGGATTTTAGAATTTTTAAAGGAGGATGGAATTAGAAATTTGATTAGTGATCATTACGATCGGATTAAAAGCAGTTCTATTCGTGACTTATTTCCTCCCGATGATGTGATCTTTGAGGCTGCTAAAAAGAATTCTGCCGATTTTTTTGTACAGATTATGGGTGGGCCAATACATTATTCCCAAAATAGAGGAAATCCTATGTTGGTTCGAAGACACAACCCATTCAAAATTACGCTTGAGGCTCGTAATGTTTGGTTGGGAATTTATCAAGAACTTCTCCCGGAATTGGGTCTACCCGAAGAATTAATGCTTTCACTTTGGAATTATCTCGATCAGTTTTCTATTTGGATGATTAATAGCGAAGGAAGGTCAGCACGATTTAGTACTATAATTTATTGAAGCATTAAATAATTTGAAGGTTTTATCAGACTATTTATAGCAGCGGTTTTAATGAATTTTCCGCTTTATTTTTCCACTTGATATTGCATCCCGAACTTGGTATTTGTTTTTCAACAGGTTTTTCTCCTTTTAATACCGCATCCAAAGCTGCTCGTAAATGTTTTCCATCAACAGGACTTCCGTTTTGTGGGCGAGAATCATCCAGTTGGCCACGATAAACACAATGATTATTGGCATCAAATAAATTATATTCGGGTGTGCAAGCAGCCTGATACGCCTTTGCAATCGCTTGCGATTCATCGTACAGATAAGGGAAGGAAAAATGGAGGTCTTCAGCAAATTGCTTCATCAATTCAGGAGAATCTTCGGGATAATTATTAACATCATTCGAACTAATAGCTACAAAACCAATTCCTTTTGACTCGTATTCTTTGCTAATTTTAACTAATTCTTTGATGACATGCAAAACATAGGGACAATGGTTGCAGATAAACATAACCAAAGTGCCTTTTTCACTCTTAATAGCATTGAAATTAAATAATTTTCCACTTACCGTATCGGGCAATTGAAAATCGGGGGCAGTAAAACCAAGCGGTATGTTAATAGTGAATGTTTGAGACATCGTTTTGTTTTTTTAAATTGAAGAATAAAAGTACAGATTTTGCTGCCGATATCAAAAGAAATAATTTAGTGCCTTTAAAAAAAGGCAAAAGAGATGATAATCTTGACTGCTTTATTCTTTGCTATTAGCAAAAAACATCCTCTTATTTGTCACGTTTTTTTCTTAGATTTGTTCACTAAACATAAAGAGATATGTCACTCACAATAGAAGTTGTTCGTAGTAAAAAGCAAAAAAAAGAATTTGTTAACTTACCTTTTGAAATATATAAGAATTCGCCTGTTTGGGTTCCTTCCATCAAAGCAGATGAAATTAAGGCAATAGATCCGGCGCACAATCCTGCTATGGAATATAGCGAATCAGAATATTGGTTAGTTTATCGCGATAAGAATGTTGTAGGGCGTATAGGAGCAATTGTCAACTCAAAATACAATGAGAAAACAGGAAAAAAGTTTGGACGGTTTTCTCGTATCGAATTTATAGATGATAAAGAAGTGTTTTTATTGTTGATGGATACTGCTATTGAGTGGATTAAAGAGCGAGGAATGGAGCATGTTCATGGTCCATTGGGCTATTCCAATCTTGATACACAAGGAATGCTTATAGAGGGTTTTGAATATTTACAGCCGGTAACTTCGGTTCATCATATGCCTTATTACAAAAGTCATTTTGATGCTTATGGTTTTGAAAAGGAAATCGACTGGATAGAGTTTCGTTTAACTCTGGGAGGTACTGCAAATGAAAAGGGTGAGCGAGGTTCTGAAATAATTAAAAAAAGGTATGGATTTGTTGTGGAGAAATTTACTAAAAACAAACAAATGTTGCCCTATGTTACACCTATTTTTGATGTGTTAAACGAAGCATTTAAAAAACTTCCTTATGTTACACCGTTTAATGAAAAAATGGTGGACTTATACAAAAAGAAATATTTTAAATTAATAAATCCTAAATTTGTTTTTGTAGCCAAAAAAGAAGGCAAATTAATAGGATTTATGATTGCTGTGCCCTCTTTATCAGAAGCTATGCAAAAAGCTAATGGAAGTCTTTATCCATTTGGGTTTTATCATATTTTAAACGCCATGAAAAAGCCTAAAGTTCTTGAATTTTTTATCATTGGTGTAATGCCTGAATTCGATAGATCGGGAGTAGCTGTAATCCTATTTAACGAAATTCATAAGGAAATGAGAAAGCAAGGGATTAAAACTATGGAAACAGGGGGTATTTTCGAAACTAATCACAATGTAATCAGTAATTGGAAAAATTACGAACATATTCAACATAGACGCCGACGCTGTTTTATTAAAGACATTTAGCGATTCGAATCACGATTATTGAAGTTAGTTCGAAATTGATTATTAAAATACAATTTGGGGCTAAAGCCATAGATGCTAAAAACATGTATTACCCCTGCCTTAAGACAGGGGTAATTGAATAACAAAAGTTAATGGATTTTAGTCCAAAAAAAATATTTAGGAGAGGATAGACTCTTTTGAATTTTAAAATTTATTATGCCAGAACAAAAAAGACTTTTTCTTCTTGATGCTTATGCACTGATTTATAGAGCGTACTATGCGCTTAATCGTAATCCTCGGATTAATTCCAAAGGCTTAAATACCTCAGCAATACTTGGATTTGCAAATTCGCTTTTTGAAATATTAAAAAATGAAAAACCGGATTATATTGGGGTTGTTTTTGATCCGAAAGGGCTAACTTTTCGCAACGAAATTTTTCCTGAATATAAAATGCAACGAGAAAAAACACCCGAAGATATTAGTTTATCAATTCCTTATATAAAACGCCTGATAGGAGCCTTTAATATTCCTGTTGTTTTGGTTGAAAATTACGAGGCTGATGATGTTATTGGAACTTTGGCCAAGCAAGCAGAAAAAAAAAACCTGCTCACTTTTATGATGACACCTGATAAGGATTTTGGCCAACTTGTTAGCGAAAACATTAAAATGTATAAGCCTGCCCGAATGGGTAATAAAGCAGAAATTTTAGGTGTAGAAGAAGTATGTGAAAAATTTGGAGTTGAACGACCCGAACAAGTAATTGATTTTCTGGGTTTGAGTGGAGATGTTTCTGATAATATTCCGGGAATTGCCGGAGTAGGCCCAGTGACAGCAAAAAAACTTATTGCTCAATTTGGAAGTGTGGAGGAGATGGTGGCACGAATCCCCGAAATAAAAAATCCAAAATTGCGCGAAAAAGTGGAAGCAGGTAAGGAAAATGCTTTATTGTCGAAGAGATTAGCTACCATCGATATTCATGTACCCGTAAATTTTGATTTAAAGAGTTTTGAAACTAATGAGCCTAATGCCGAAGCCTTAAAAGAAATAACTACGGAACTAGAGTTTAGAACGTTTGCTACTAGAGTATTGCAGAAAGGATTTTCGAGTACTACAGAAAGAAATTATGCAGAAGATAATCAAACAGAAAGCACACAAAAAGAAGGTGTTCAAACCGATTTGTTTAGTTCGGCAGGAATTGAGGTAAATAGTATCAGCGACTTTAAAACACTCGAAACACAGGAGCATAATTACGAATTAGTAGATAGTCCGGAGAAAAGAAAGAAGCTTATCGACACATTGGCATCCAGCATGGCTTTTTGTTTTGATACAGAAACCACCGGTTTAGATTCAAATATAGACGAGTTGGTTGGGATGTCGTTTTCTTTCGGTCATCATTCAGGTTTTTATGTTCATTTACCTGAAAATTTTGCGGAGGCGGAAACCATTGTACAAGAGTTTAAAGCTGTTTTTGAAAATAAAAGTATAGGTAAAATTGGTCAAAATTTAAAATTCGACATTTCCTTTTTAAAATGGTATGGCGTTGAAGTAAAAGGGCGTTTGTTTGATACGATGATAGCGCATTATCTTTTACAACCCGATATGCGTCATGGCATGGATATCTTGGCAGAAAATTATTTGAATTACAAGCCCATGCCGATAGAAAGTTTGATTGGAAAAAAAGGAAAAGGTCAAAAAACTATGCGCAATGTACCTTTGGATTTATTGAAAGAATACGCTACCGAAGATGCAGATATCACACTTCAATTGAAAGATGTTTTTGAGCCAAAACTCTATAAAGCCGGATTATTAGATCTCTTTAATGAAATTGAAATTCCTTTAATTCCTGTTTTAGCTGCCATGGAAAGTGAAGGCGTTAATTTGGATTCGAAAGCCCTTAATAATTTTTCTCTTGAGCTGGGAGAAGAGATTGTCAAATTGAATGATCAGATTCAGGAAATGGCCGGTACTCAGTTCAATGTATCTTCACCAAAACAATTGGGAGAAATACTTTTTGTCCGCATGAAAATAGTGGATAAAGCAAAGAAAACCAAATCCGGACAATACTCTACAGGAGAAGATGTGCTTGTCAAATTGGAAAATAAACATCCAATTATCAGAGCTATTCTCGATTATCGTTCTCTTACCAAATTAAAATCGACTTATGTAGATGCTTT
>JAGGUP010000163.1 GCA_021158405.1 Bacteroidales bacterium | reverse complement strand
GATGCAGGAAAAATTATGAATCCTACTCTTTTTGAAGGGCAAATTGAAGGCGCAGTTGCGATGGGTTTAGGTTATGCCCTTACCGAAGACTTTGTTATGGAAAATGGTTTCCCGAAAAGTTTTAGATTGAGGGATGTTGGCGTTTTACGTGCTCATCAACTCCCCGAAATTATTGTAAAAGGTGTTGAAGTTACCGATCCCGTAGGTCCATACGGTGCAAAAGGCGTTGGAGAGATTGGACTTGTTCCAACAGCAGCGGCTGTTGCCAATGCTTTTTACCAGTTCGATAAAATTAGAAGGTATACATTACCGCTTCAGAAAATAAACACTAAAAAATAAGTACGAAAATATCCAACTTAAAAACTTATTTATCAATTGATTAATTAATTTAACCGCAAGGGACGCAGAGATCCCGATAATTATCGGGACGCGAGGTCGCACGTGATAAATATCAATAATAAAGGACGTTGCGAACTTTGCGAGATTCTTTGGAACTTTGCGTTTAAAAAAAATATACCTATGATTACCGTAAATATTGAACAATCAAAAAACATTGGTGAAATTGTAAAAACTCTAAAATTCAAACCCTCTTTTTACGAACGCGATTTTATCCAAGTCGATTCTCCTCTTAAAATGGCTATGCATTTTTATGCCGTAGGTATTTGTCATCAAACCTATATTTTAGCCAATCCCAAACTAAATCTATATGGTTGGGACTTTATGGAATACGGCTTTTTGGATATCTTAAAAAATGCCCCAAATCTCCTAATAGCATATGAGCTCGTGAAATTATCGACTCAGGAATTAATAGAAAAAATAAAACCTTTTTTTGCTGAAGATCACAATCCGTCTAAATGCACACTCGACAGCTTGAAAGAACGTGCCGATTTATGGTTGAATATGGCCAAAATCCTGATAAAATATTTCGACGGAAAAATAGAAAATCTTTTCGATCAAAGCGATTGGCGTAAAACACAAAATGCAGAAAGTTTATACAAACCTTTACGATTATTTGAAGCCTATTCTGATCCTCTTCAAAAAAAATCAGGGGTATTCTTAAAACTCATTGCCGATGCTGGTTTAGTGAATCTTGACAAGTTAACGAATGTCATTCCTATAATGGATTACCACATGCAGCGTGTATTACTCCGAACGGGTTGCGTAGAAGTGAATGACCTTGAATTAAAATCAAAATTACAAAAGCGCCAATCCATTTCTGATGATAAACCAATCCGGAAAGCTTGCATAGAAGCAATGAATATTATCTCTACTGTTTCGGGTTATCAATCCTTTAAAATGAACGATGTATTCTATACTTTGGGAAGAAGTTGTTGCAATGAAACCACTTTATGCCGATCTCATGTTTGTGAAAAAACGCCTTGTACATTAACGAGGGCTGTTTTTTTAGAATCTCATACTCACTGTATTTTTCAAAGTATTTGTAAAGGAGCAAGCAATGATGACTATCATCAATATTGGCAACCTCAAATAAAAACTCATTTCTATTAATTCGATATTCCGCTAAATTATATATATTTGATTGATCAAAAAACACAAAAATGAAAAAAATTAAAATTATTTCCCTCTCTATTCTATTAGGTATTGCACTTTTGTTAGCCGCCGGCTGGATGTATTTAAAATCAACATCTCCTAAATATAAGGGAGAAATACAAATTTCTGCTTTGCAGGAAGAAGTAAAAATCACTTATGATGAATTTGGAGTTCCCTATATAGATGCAAAAAATGCGAATGATGCCTATTTTGCTTTGGGATATGCTCATGCTCAGGAACGACTATTTCAAATGGAAATGATTCGTAGATTATCTTCCGGAAAATTGGCTGAAATACTGGGTCCGGATTTATTAAGTGTGGATAAAAGCATGCTCGCGCTTGGAATTCGTACCATGGGAGAACATTCTGCAGATAAATATTTCACTGAGATTGATGCTCCTTATAAAGAAACTTCAATGGCTTATCTAAACGGGATTAATACTTTTATTGATGAGGAAAATTTGCCTATCGAATTTACTTTAATGGGCTTCACTCCTGAGCATTTTGTACCAGCCGATATGTACACTGCCATCGGTTATATGTCGCTTACTTTTTCATCGGCCTTGAGTCAAGATCCTTTGGTTACACAAATAAGCGAAAAATTGGGAAACAGGTATTTAATAGATTTGGGTATGGATTCCGTTTCTAACGCTCTTAATTTCCCCGCAGAAGAAATGCAAGTGCTTTCAAGCATCAATCAATCGTATCAAAGTGTTTTTGATCAAATTCCATTACCTGTTTGGGAAGCGTCTAATAATTGGGCAATAAGTGCCAAACGTTCAAAATCAGGAAAAGTTTTATTAGCAAACGATACCCATATTGCCTATTCTCAACCTTCGGTTTGGTTCGAAGCCGTAATAAATTATCCGGGTTTTACTATGGCTGGATATTATTTAGCAGGAGTTCCTTTTGCCGTAATGGGTCATAACGAACGTATGGGATGGGGATTAACTATTTTCCCTTTCGACAATATGGATTTATATCGCGAAAAGCAAAATCCTGATAACGATAAACAATACTGGGTGAATGATCATTGGGAAGACTATAAATATATTTCGCATACCATTGCCGTTAAAGGTGAAGAAGATGTGGTTTATAATTTACGCACAACGCGTCACGGTCCAGTTTTAAATGATGTTTATCCTGATGTCGCCGTTTTTGAAGACAGTCCCATTAGTTTTTGGTGGGCAATAACCAATATAAAATCAGAAGCAGTAGAAGCATTATACCAATTTAATACGGCTGAAAATATAGAAGAATTTGGACAAGCTATTGACAAAGTTGATGTGCTTGGTTTAAATATTGTTTATGGCGATACCGACGATAATATTGCTTGGTGGGGAACGGGTAGAATTCCAAAAAGAGCTCCACATATCAATCCAAGTATGATTCTTGATGGAGCAAGTGGAAAAGATGAAGTTTTAGGATTTTACTCCATAGATAAAAATCCAAGAAGCATCAATCCCGAAAATGGTTTAGTGCATACATCTAATAATGCACCTCATAGAGTTGATGATGTATTTTATCCGGGCTATTATTACCCTGGCCTTCGTGCCGATCGAATCGAAGATCTCTTTGAATCAGAAGAGCTTTGGGATGTTGAAGGTATGAAAGTCATTCAAAATGATAATTTTGGAGAACGTGATTACTATCTTGTTCAAGATATAATACTTCCAACTTTAAATATTACAAATAATAGTGAAACTTATATTAACACAGTTTCTGCCTTAAAGAACTGGGATGGTAATACAGATATTAATTCTATTGGCGCGGTAATTTACAATCAATTCCTTTATTTTGCTCTCGAAAATTTAGTAAAAGATGAAGTGGGCGAAAAGCTTTTTCCAAAATTTGCCAATTCACTTTTATTAAAAAGTAATATTGATAGAATATTTAACAATCCAAGATCTATTTGGTGGGACAATATAAATACTCCTGATATTATAGAAGAAAGAACAACACTTTTAAATGACGCTTTTAGCCAAACAGTTACAGCATTAGAGAAACAGTTTGGACCTGATTTAAACACTTGGCGATGGGGTAAAGTGCATACAGTAACTCACATTCATCCAATTGGGCGTAAAGCTCCATTCGGTAAAATATTCAATGTTGGTCCTTTCCCAAAATCGGGCAGTAATGAAGTTGTGGATAAAGAAGCTTTTGATTATAATCCAAACGGATTGTATCCAGCAAGATCTGGACCAGCGATGCGCTTACTAATGGATTTTGCAAATACACAAGAAGCTCTTTCAATAATTCCAACTGGACAATCCGGCAACGTGATGAGTCCACACTATGCCGATCAAGCCCAAATGTTTGTAAATGGCGAGTATAAAAGCATCTTTTTAAAGTCAAGCGATATTAAAAGCAAAGCTGTACTCACGCTAAAACCGGAATAATTTCTTGATAGAATCGTTACGTTTTATTATGTTTGCATAATGAATTTTGCGCATCAAATTTGCAAACCTAAAGCCTAAACGATGATTTCTAAGCAAATATACCAACCTAAAAATCATATCCGCATAATTACTGCGGCCTCTTTATTTGATGGACACGATGCTGCCATCAACGTGATGCGTCGCATTATTCAGTCGAGTGGTGCAGAAGTTATACATCTCGGTCATAACCGTTCCGTTCAGGAAATAGTAGATTGCGCAATTCAAGAAGATGCACAAGCCATTGCATTAACTTCTTATCAGGGTGGACATATTGAGTTTTTCAAGTATATGTACGACTTGCTCCAGGAACAAGACTGTGGACATATCAAACTTTTTGGCGGAGGTGGAGGAGTTATCCTTCCAACAGAAATTGAGGAATTACAGAACTACGGTATTGCTCGAATCTATTCTCCTGATGATGGACGGAAAATGGGTTTGCAAGGAATGATTAATGATTTGTTGGAAAAATCCGATTATCCAACAGGAAAAAATATTCTGATTGATAATAAGAAAATAGAGAATCAAGACAAACACCATATTGCACAATTAATTTCTGCAGCTGAGAATTATCCGGAAGAATTTAATTCGCAATTTATTGAATCCCAAGCTAATTGCAAAAATATAAACACGCCTATTCTTGGCATTACCGGAACTGGCGGCTCAGGAAAATCTTCTTTGGTAGATGAACTGGTTCGACGCTATTTGGCAGATTTCGAAGATAAGACTATTGCCATTATTTCTGTCGATCCTTCCAAACGCAAAACAGGCGGTGCTTTGTTGGGAGATCGCATTCGGATGAATAGCATCAACAATCCGAGAGTCTATATGCGTTCTTTAGCAACACGTCAGGCAAATTTAGCTTTATCGCGTTATGTGCACGATGCACTTTGTCTTATGAAAAATGCAAAATTTGACTTGATTATTTTAGAAACTTCAGGCATAGGTCAATCTGATACTGAAATTACAGATCACAGCGATTTAAGTCTCTATGTAATGACACCGGACTATGGAGCTGCTACTCAGCTGGAAAAAATAGATATGCTCGATTTTGCCGATTTTATCGCTTTAAATAAATTCGACAAAAGAGGCGCTCTGGATGCTATTCGCGATGTTAAAAAACAATATGCTCGCAATCATCACCTCTGGGAAGCTAAAGTAGAAGATTTACCGGTTTACGGAACTGTTGCATCTTCTTTTCATGATCCCGGAATTGTGGAATTGTATAAAGCATTAATGATTAAAATAAATGAGTTAGTGCCAGGAAAATTTGTCTCTCATTTAATCAAAGACAAAATCGTACCAGAAAAGAATTTTATTATTCCACCAAATCGCACTCGCTATCTTTCGGAAATTTCTGAAACTATTCGCAACTACAATAACTGGACGGAAGAGCAAGCTGATATCGCACAAAGACTTTATGGTCTTAAACTAGCGACTACCGAACTCGAAAACACCAAAGCAAATAAAGCTGTCATCGAGACATTGCAGAAAAATTATAACACTATAGAACTTGATCTGGATAGACGGAACAAACTCATTATAGAAAATTGGGCTGCAAAAACAGAGCAGTTTACGAATCCTAATTATTCTTACAAAGTACGTAACAAAGAAATTCATGTTGAAACGAAGGTAAAAACACTCTCCGGGTTGGAAATAAACAAAATATCGCTTCCAAAATATAAAGGTTGGGGAGATATTTTAAAGTGGAATTTGCGCGAAAATGTGCCGGGTGAATTTCCTTTTGCAGCAGGTGTTTTTCCTTTTAAACGCGAAGGCGAAGATCCAACAAGAATGTTTGCCGGTGAAGGTGGCCCAGAACGTACAAATAAGCGGTTTCATTATGTATCCTTCGGACTTCCTGCCAAAAGATTGTCAACAGCATTTGACTCGGTAACACTTTATGGAGAAGATCCTGATCGTCGTCCGGATATTTATGGCAAGATTGGCAATTCAGGTGTTTCTATTGCTTGTTTAGACGATGCAAAAAAACTTTATTCGGGCTTTGATCTGGCCAATCCCATGACTTCGGTATCTATGACAATTAATGGCCCTGCACCAATTATGGTAGGCTATTTTATGAATGCAGCCATCGATCAACAATGTGAAATTTACATCAAAGAAAATGGTCTTGAGAAAAAAACTGAAGCTAAAATAAAAGCTATTTACAAAGCAAAAGGAACTGATCGCCCTGCTTATCAAGAAAAATTACCGGAAGGAAATAATGGCTTAGGGCTTATGCTCTTGGGTGTTACAGGCGATATGATTTTGCCGGCAGAAGTGTATGAAAAAATCAAGAGAGAAACACTTTCCAAGGTAAGAGGAACAATACAAGCAGATATTTTAAAAGAAGATCAAGCACAAAATACCTGTATCTACTCCACCGATTTCTCCTTGAAATTAATGGGCGACGTTCAGCAGTATTTTATCGATCAAAAAATCAATAATTTTTATAGCGTTTCTATTTCGGGTTATCATATTGCCGAAGCTGGAGCTAATCCAATTACGCAATTGGCATTAACATTAGCCAATGGTTTTACTTATGTTGAGTATTATGTTTCGCGCGGAATGGACATCAATAAATTTGCGCCAAATCTTTCCTTCTTTTTCAGTAATGGAATAGATCCTGAATATTCGGTAATTGGTCGTGTTGCCCGAATTATATGGGCAAAAGCGATGAAGCTAAAATTCAAAGCCAACGAACGCTCGCAGAAACTGAAATATCATATTCAAACTTCAGGACGTTCTTTACACGCTCAAGAAATTGATTTTAACGATATCCGCACAACGCTTCAAGCACTTTATGCCATCTATGATAATTGCAATTCATTGCATACCAATGCTTATGACGAAGCCATTACAACGCCAACCGAAGAATCTGTACGCAGAGCGATGGCCATCCAGTTGATTATCAATCACGAATTGGGCTTGGCAAAAAATCAAAATCCATTGCAAGGCTCCTTTATCATTGAAGAATTAACTGATTTGGTTGAAGAGGCTGTTATGCTTGAATTTGATAGAATTAACGAAAGAGGTGGCGTTTTAGGCGCAATGGAAACGATGTATCAACGTTCAAAAATCCAGGAAGAAAGTTTGCATTACGAAAAACTAAAACATAGTGGAGAGCTCCCAATTATGGGTGTCAATACATTTTTAAATTCGAAAGGTTCTCCAACTTTAATTCCTCAAGAAGTGATCCGTGCAACCGCTCAAGAAAAAGAATATCAGATTGAGATGCTGGAGCAATTACATCTGACTTATAAAGAGGAAGCTCAAATTCTAATTGAGAAGTTAAAAGAAACGGCACGAAACAACGGAAATATCTTCGAAATGCTAATGGAAACTTCTAAGAAATGTTCCATTGGACAAATTACTGGGGCACTCTTTGAAATTGGAGGACAATACAGGAGGAATATGTAATAAGGAGAATTAAGAGTTAAGAACGGAGAGTTAAGAATAGTAAGTTCACTCTTAACTCCTAACTCCTAACTCCTAACTCCTAACTCTTAACTCTTAACTCTTAACTCTTAACTCTTAAATCCTAACTCCTAACTCTTAACTCTTACTGCACCATACTCACTTTCAGCATATTGGTTTTATGAGTCACCTTCAATGGTATACTAGCCACATAAATAACATAATCACCAAAAGACAACATTCCTTTCTCTTTCAATATTTTAGTAGAAAGATCAATAGCCTGATTAACACTTTCAATTTCATCAATATAAAATGCTCTAACGCCCCAAAGTAATGATAAGGCACTCATAAGCTCTTTTCTTTGCGTTATAGCATAGATATCTGCTTTTGGTCTGTAACCCGATATGGTTTTAGCTGTATTTCCTTCGTCAGTAAAAGTAATAATAGCCTTTGCTCCTACTCTTTCGGCCATCAATGATGCGCTATAACAAATATTGTCCCGAATAAATCGAGGCGAACTTGGTTTTGGAGGAACTCCCCTGTTATAATTATAGCGATTCATTTCCGTATACTGAATAATTTTATGCATACTTTCGATGGTTTCTACCGGAAACATTCCAACCGATGTTTCACCACTTAGCATAACAGTATCTACTCCATCGATAACGGCATTTGCCACATCGTTTGCTTCAGCACGTGTTGGACGAAAATTCGTGATCATACTTTCCATCATCTGAGTGGCAATAATTACAGGAACTGAAGCATTGATACACTTCTCAACTATTTCTTTTTGCAAAAGCGGAACTCTATCAAAAGGCATTTCAACGCCAAGGTCTCCCCTAGCTACCATAATAGCATCTGTTTCCTCCAATATCGCATCTAAATTCTTAACGGCTTGCGGTTTTTCAATTTTTGAAACAACAGAAATATTCTTCCGTTTACGCTTGATCAATTGTTTTAACTCAATGACATCACTTGCCCGCCGAACAAATGATAAAGCAATCCAATCTACATTTTGTTCTATAGCAAAAATAGCATCCTCAATATCCTTATCCGACAAACTAGGAAGAGAAATATCCGTATTGGGTAAATTAACCCCTTTAAAAGAAGATAATATTCCCCCATAAATTACCTTAGCGATTACAGAATTTAAGCGATTCGTTTTAACAACCTCCAATTTGAGCTTTCCATCATCTAACAAAATAATATCTCCGGGATTTACATCTTTTGGAAATTCTTGATAACTCATATAAACTTTTGATAAATTGCCCAGACATTTAGCTGTTACAAATTCAATTGCAGCTCCTTTTTCCAGAAAAATTTTACCATTTTCAATCTCCCCAACTCGCAATTTAGGACCTTGTAAATCTGCTAAAATTGCTATATCCGTTCCTAATTCTTCATTTAGTTCTCGAATGGTTTTTATAACATTGGCAGCATCGGCATACGAACTATGCGAAAAATTAATCCTGCACACATCCAAACCTGATTCAAACATTTTTCGAAGCACCTCTTTATCAGATGATGCTGGACCTAATGTGGCAATTATCTTTGTTCTAGAGAAATCTTTTATCATTACAAATTTTTATTTAAAAAATAATCAACAAATTTACAAAGAAAACCCAGTAAAAGTGTAGGGTATATTTTTTATTTGTTATAACCGATTAACATATTTATTCATCATCTTTGTTTTTTTTATATTTTCGTTCTATCAAACACCTATTAAAAATGATTTCAAAAGAAATATTTATCGTATATCCCGAAACTGATACCACCAAAATCGCAATTTATCGTGGCAACAACATCATTTTTTTAAAAACGATTATACATAAAGCAGAAGATTTAGCTAAGTTTAATTCGATAATAGACCAAATAGACTATCGCTTACAAAGCATCAATAAAGAAATTATTGATAACGAGATAAATACGAATTCTATTGAAGTCGTGGTGGCTAGAGGCGGTTTAATAAAACCATTAAAACAAGCTGGCGTATATTTAGTAAACGATATAATGATTGAAGACCTTAAAAAAGGGGTTCAAGGAGTTCATGAAACTAATCTTGGAGGAATTCTTGCCGATTTAATAGCCAAAAGCTTTCCAAATGCTCAAGCATTTTTAGCCGACCCTGTTGTGGTGGATGAATTGGATGATTTAACACGCGTTACCGGTCATCCTCTTTTCAAGAGAAAATCTATATTTCATGCCCTAAATCAAAAATATGTGGCTCGAAAATACGCGAAGTCAAATTCAAAATGTTATAACGACTTGCGATTGATTGTTGCACATATTGGAGGTGGAGGAACTTCAGTAGGTGCGCATAAAAATGGCCGAGTTATTGATGTAAACCAAGCCTTTGATGGCGGTGGTCCATTTTCACTAAGACGAACAGGATCTTTACCCGTTGGAAAACTTATTGAAGTTTGTTTTAGCGGAAAATATACCGAAGCTGAGATACGTAAAATGGTAACTATGGAAGGAGGTTTAAAAGCTTATTTAGGAACTTCCAATATCCACGAAATTAATCAACGTATTGAAAATGGCGATACGGAAGCCGAATTTTACGTTAAAGCCATGGGTTATCAGATTGCCAAATATATTGGCGCTGCCTGTGCTGCCTTAGATTTTAATGTTGACACCATTATTTTAAGTGGACAGATTTTTAATTACAATCGATTTACAGAATACATTAGTTTTAAAGTACAAAAAGTAGCTCCTATAGCTGTTTTTCAAAGTGTAAACGATATGGATGCATTAGCAACGAATGCGTTTTTAGCTATTCAGGGAGAAATTGAAATTCATGAATACAAATAATATTCACAGCTAAAAAATATCCATAATAAATACATTTATTTCCAATCCGGTTTTCTTTGGAATAGTAGTACCTTTGCAAACGTTTAAAAAGAAGGAAAAGGATATTATGAAGTTTCAAATTGGAGATAAAGTAAAATTTCTAAATGATGTAGGTGGAGGATTTGTTAGCAAGATAGAAACTCCTAGTTTAGTGTATGTAAAAACTACAGATGGCTTTGAAATTCCAATTTCAACCTCCGAATTGATTAGGATTGAACCAAAGAATACTTCAGCTCATTTTTTCGATGAAAATTTCGACTCTCATGAAAAATTGAGTACCGAAGAGATTCAGGAATTGGAGTCAGATAATAAAATAACAAGCTTACTGCATAAAAACAGTAAGGTCTTGAAAGAAGGTATTAGTATAGCTTTTATTCCACAAGATCAAATTCGTACTTTATTTGGCTTAATCGATGTTGTTTTGATAAACAATAGTGCTTTTGATGTGTTGTTTGCTTTATTCCTTAAAAACGAAGAAAAATTCGGTGGTCAAGAATATGATGCCATAGAACCTTACTCTGCTTATTTTATAGATAGCATCGATCGCGATGAATTAACAGACTGGTTAGAAGGAAATGTTCAGGCTATTTTTTATGGAAGATCGATGAATAAATTGATTAGTCCACTGAACGAATTTTTCAAAATAAAGGGGAGTAAGCTCTATCAGGAAAATGGATATAAAGAGATTGATGTTTTAGAGAAAAAAGCTTTCATTCACCAATTAAGCGATTTGAAATACCAAACCTTAATCAGTAAAACAGAACAAACAGCTAATATTAATTCAGCGGAGCTTGGACGAGATATTGAAAAAGCATTAGGAATAAAAAAATCGCTTATAGAAAACCACAAAATTGGTTTACTCGAAGCAGAAATTGATCTACATATCTCAGCATTAAATCCTGATTATCAAAATTTGGAAAAACACGAAATCATGCAAGCTCAACTCGATTATTTTGAGAAGACCCTGGAAGATGCAATGATTCATCAATACCAAAAACTGATTTATATTCACGGAATTGGAAATGGTTCATTAAAAAATGAATTGCGTAAAATTTTAAGAACTTATCCTGATATACAAACAAAAGAAGCAGCATTTAATAGATATGGCTACGGAGCCATAGAAGTTCATATACATTATAGATAAGATTGTTATAAAGACGCTTTGCGTTCTTTGTGAATTCCTTAGAGGAACTTGTGGTAATAATCCACCACAAAGGCACTAAGTCACG
>JAGGUP010000123.1 GCA_021158405.1 Bacteroidales bacterium | reverse complement strand
TTAATGGCCGAATATGGCTATTACAGTTCTGGAGAATCTTTTTCTATTTCCGATGCAAACGAAGTTTGGATTATGGAAATGATAAGCAAAGGAACTGTTGAAAAAGGAGCTGTTTGGGTAGCTCGCATGATTCCTGATGGTTACATTAGTGGACATGCTAACCAAGCTCGTATTGGAACTTTCCCAAAATCTGATGATAAAACTTCTATCAACTCTAAAGAATTAGATCAAATATTCAACCCTGAAGTGACTACAGTTTATGCTTACGATGTAATTGATTTTGCTCGTGAAATGAAATGGTATACAGGAAAAGACAAAAACTTTAGCTTTTCTGAAACTTATGCTCCAGTTGATTTTAGTGGTGCTCGTTTTTGCGAAATCCGCGTTTGGTCTATGTTTGATCAAGTTATTGACAATGGAAGCGATTATTGGGAATATGCCAAAGGGAATATCGAACATGGCGATAAATTAGCCAATGGAGATAAAAACGTAGATGGTTATGCCACCAACAGAATGCCTCTTTGGGTAAAACCAGATCGCAAAATCAGTGTTCAGGATATGATGCATTTTATGCGTAATCACCTTGAAGGAACAGAATTGGATATGAGCAAAGATGCTGGAGCAGGACCTTATGCCGTGCCTTATCGTTGGAGAGGATTAACTTGGGAAGTTGATGGAGAAACTTATTGCAACGAACGTGTAACTGCAACTCAGCAAACCGGTTTTTCTTTTGTAGCTCAATCTCGTTCTTGGTTACCAAATGAAATTGGTGGAATTTTTTGGTTTGGCGTTGATGATGCCGCAAGTTCTGTTTATATTCCAATGTATTCCAGCATTACCAAAGCACCTCGTACTTTTGAAAGAGGAAATGGTAAAATGATGGTTTGGAGTGATGATGCAGCTTTCTGGGCGTTTAATCAAGTGACTAATTTTGCATATACTCGTTACAATGTCATTCATCCTGAAATTGAAGCAAAACAAAAAATGTTTGAAGATAGCTTTGTAACGATTACTCCGGAAATTGACAAAAGAGCGCTGGTTCTATTAGAAAAAGATCCAAAAATGGCTGTCGAATACTTGACTAATTATTCTTGTACCGAAGCAGATAAAATTACTTATGCCTGGAAAGATTTTTACCAGTATTTATTTATGAAATATATGGATGGAAATATTAAAACAGCAGTTGTCGGTGAGCAAAATCCAAAAGTGAAACAACCTGGTTATAGCAAAGAATTTTTAAGAATTATTGTTAAAGATCATGGTGATAAATTAAAAATGCCAAAAGAAGAAGGCGGGCATTAAAAAGTGTAAGTAAGGGTTTCACTTTAAGTGAAGCGCTGACTAAACTTGCCTTGAAGTCCTTTGAAATTATTTTTCAGGGGCTTTTTAATTTAAGCGCAAAGAATAATCCATAGGACCTTTGCGTAAACCTTAGCGACCATAGCGGTTAAATAAACTTATACGCAACCATCGCCAAGAATAACGCCAAGAACACAAAGAAAAATCACGACCCAAGCGTCAAAGTCAGAGCCTCACTCCAAGTGAAACCCCGACTAATTTTACATTCGAAGCGACAGAAAAAGAAAGCCCTTGAAAATTATATTCAAGAGCTTTTATTTTGAACTAATTGAGGGCTTCACTCAAAGTGAAACCCTCACTATCCTATGGATTCATCTCGTAAGCATCAAGATTAGCATACACATAATCTTTCCAAATAGTTTTTGTTCTTACTGCATCAACGACAGGCTTTTGAATCATGCGCATACAGTATTCCATTTGCTTTTCTGTACTGCTTTGCTTATTGTACATTTCTAAAGCAAACTTGCTAAAATCGCGAATAATAAAATCAAAAATTTGATCAATTAAAACTTCATCGATTTTCATGATTTTAGCATTCTCTAAAATGAGTTGAGCATAAGGAACCAAAGTAAACATTTCGCCAATAGTAAGCATTACATCTACATTTTTGGTTTGCTCAGGAGTAGCAGGAGCTCTCATTAACGTTTCTTTAAACAAATTTACTTGCTTGCGGAAAATAGCAATGTTTGGTAAATCATATAAATCAAAAGCTTTATTAAAATCGTGGAATTGGATCTTTCCTAAACCCCGTGTTGGTCCCTGGTTGAATAAGAACTTATCATCAGCTGCATCACTTCTCTGAGGGACATCAGAATATTCTTTTGGAACAAAAAGGAAATTTTGTAGGAACTTAATGATAAGTGCAATATTTACATGAACAGTACCTTCCAATTTAGGCAAAGCACGAATATCGCGGGCGGCCATTTCAAAGAAAGTATCTTTTTCAAAGCCTTTAGCCGCAATCACATCCCACATCAAATTAATGACTTCTTCGCCTTGCGTAGTCACTTTCATCTTCATGATTGGATCGTAAAGCATATATCTACGGTCTTCCAAGGAGGCCGAGCGCATATAATCAGCGGTGCGAGAAGCATACAGTTTCATTGCGACTAATCTCGTATAGGCATCCGTAAATAAACGTTTAACGTGAGGAAAATCAGTAACAAACATGCCATAAAGGCTTCGTTTTGATGCATGATTAATAGCTTCGTAAAAAGCATGAGTACACATTCCTATTGAAGCCCAGCCTAAATTGTATTTTCCTACGTTTACTGTATTTAAAGCATTGTCCCAGGCTTGTTGTCCGGTTGCCAATACATCATCTGCACTTACAGGATAATCATGTAAAGCGTATTCTCCAACATAATTTTGACTGTTTACGGTATTCTTTACCAAATCGTATTTAGGATGTTGGTAATTGGCAGCAAAAAACACGTATTCATCATTGTCTAGTTTACCAAAAGTAGAAACCATATCAGCTTTATTGGCATTGCCAATATAATATTTGGAACCATTAGCTAAATAGGAACCATCTGCTTGTTTTGATAAACGCATACTTGTTGAATACACATCAGCGCCATGGTCTTTTTCTGATAAACCAAAGGCAAAAATTGAACCTGAACGTAATAATTCAGCCGCTTTTTCTTTGGCTTTTTCGTTGTCCGACATCCAAATTGGGCCTAAGCCTAAAATAGTCACTTGCCATACATACCAATAAGGCAATCCGTAAAAGCCAATAATTTCGTTGAACTCTTGTATGCGCCACATATCCCAGCGCGTATGCTCTCCTCCATATTTTGCTGGAGTAAGCAAGTCGGCAAAAATTTCTTCTTTACCAATAAAGTCGATAAATTCTTGATACCAAGTACGTTCCTGATCATCTTTTTTAAGGCTTGCTTTTCCTTTGTTTTCGAAAAAAGCAACTGTTTTTGCCATAATCTCTTCCGAGCGTTTGTCCGGATAAAAACGTTTTCTGTTTTTTGGGTTGAGTAATATCATAATCTTGTTTTATTTAATTTGGATGCTCAAATATAGAAATAATTTACAATTCCCTATGCATGCATTGTATTATTTTATAAAATGCATGTAGTCATACGATGACTTTGAGTCATCGTATGACTTTCCATAAAAATAAATCTGAAATTATTTTATTTCGTGTGTTGTTTCTTGCTATAATAAACCAAATAAACTCCAAACAGAACAAGCGGAATACTCAGCCATTGACCCATATTTAAAGTCATATTGGCTTCAAAAGCGACTTGATTTTCTTTTAAAAATTCAATCAGAAAACGCATGCCCCAAATGCTAATCATAAAAACACCAGTCAGATAAGCCGTAGCTGGTTTCCCTGCTTTTTTATAGAAAAACCAAATCAAATACGCAAAAATGAGTAGATAAGAAAGACCTTCGTAAATTTGTGTTGGATGATGCGGGAGCACTTCCGTTCCGGGTGGAAATGCACGATAAAATTTAAATCCCCATGGCAAATCTGTTACGTGACCAAATATTTCGGAGTTCATCAAATTTCCCATACGAATAAAAAATCCAGCTAAAGCCACTACAATAGCAATGCGATCGGTTACCCAAAAATAATTCAGCTTTTCGCGATAAGCAAAAATGCCCAATGCCGTTAATATACCAACAGCGGCACCATGGCTTGCCAATCCACCTTCCCAGATATAAAGCATTTTAATAGGTTGAGCTAAATAATAGGCAGGTTCGTAAAAGAAAATATGACCTAATCGAGCGCCAAGAACAGTTCCTATAAGCATATAGGTAGCAATTCGGTCTAGCGCATTTTCAGACAATTTTGCCATCTTAAAAAACTTTCCCATCAGGATATACCCAAAAAAGAATGAGGAGGCGAATAAAAGTCCATACCATCTAACTTCCCAAGTTCCTAATGTAAAAATTTGCGGAGCAACATTCCAATCGATAAATGAAAGCGTCATATCTTAATTTTTTAGCAAAAATGCATATTTTTTTTCAAAGCTTAAACAATGATTCTTAGCAAAAGAATCTATTTAGCTATTTTATTTACATTTAATCCATTATTTGATTTTACCTTGTTTGCTTAATAAAACTCATGAGATCCCTCGACTATATTTCGACTAGGCTCAATATAAACACTCAGAATTAGTTCGGCTAAAGGATTTTGAAAAACAAAATCATTGTCTCACTGATTTAAATCGTATAGTTTCTTATATTTAAGATAAGTTCCCCAAGCAGTTATTTTACAAATAATCCACCCGTTTGCTCCATCTAAAAAACCTAGATACAAAAAGTAAGTCCGCAAAAATTTTACCAAAGAACTAGAATATCGATGCACAAATGACACTTTTTTTCCTTGTTGATAAAGAGCCTGTGCAGCAATTTCCGCATAGTGTTCCGTTCGATCGCTATGCTCTTGAATAGAATAATAGGAATAATGCAAAAGATCTCCTTTTAAATGAGCCGTTTTCGTTTTTGGCTCTAAAATAAATTTGTCATGAGGATTGATTCCTCCCCATTGCCCTTTTTCCCTATTAAAAAGTCGCAATTTAGAATCGGGATACCAAGCACTGTGCTTTATCCAAGTCCCACAATAATTCGTTAAGCGATTCATTATATATCCATCAAAAGCCCAATTCTGCTTTGTTTCCAGAATCGATTGTTTGAGTTCATCAGAAAGCGCTTCGTCAGCATCCAAAGATAAAACATAAGGGTGACTTGCCTTTTCCAAAGCGAGATTTTTCTGTTCAATATGACCTTTGAATGCTTGAAAATAAAATCGCGCTCCTGCATTCTTACATAATTCTTCCGTTCTATCCGTTGATCCGGAATCTAAAATTACAATTTCATCCGCAACTCCATCGACCGAAGCAAGGCATCTGCCAATATTCCTTTCCTCATTCATGGTAATAATTACAACGGATATCTTAATCATAGTGAAATAATTGTTTAAATCTTGATAATGTGTTGATTATAATATTTTTTTCTATTCAATCAAGTATTAGAAAGTGGAAATTAAAACTATCAGGAATAAAAAGTAAAAGTAATCTATTTTAATCGATAGCCACAGCACAAGGATGATTAGTTTCTCGCTATTTTGCTTACTTTCGTAGTTTAAGAAACTGACTGTATGACCTTTAAATTTCGCATAAAACCGCACCTGTTTTTTTCATTGATTCTTTTATTTAGCTTGTTGCCAAATTTGATAAAAGCTCAATATTATGCTGGCGGGCAAAGTCCCGCAAACCTTAAATGGAAGCAGATAAACAGCAATTATTTTCAGATCATTTTTACTGAAGGCTTCGAAAATCAAGCCAATTACGTTGCGAATGTCTTAGAATATGCACGGGTTTTAGACGGCAAAACATTGCAGAATCATCCGCCTAAAATATCCGTTTTACTTTATAACAGAACAATTGTTAGTAATGCTGAGGTGGGTTGGGCTCCCCGAAGAATAGAATTTTTTACTCAACCGCCTCAAGATATTTATGCACAAGAATGGTTTCAACAATTGGCTTTGCACGAATACCGTCATGTGGTTCAAATAGATAAAATGCATCAAGGATTAACCCGTATTTTATATGCTTTGTTTGGCCAACAAATTACAGTCGGCGTTTATGGTTTGTATGTTCCCTGGTGGTTTATTGAAGGCGATGCAGTGGTTATGGAAACAGCTTTAAGTAAATCAGGAAGAGGACGGCAACCCGCTTTTGAAATGGAATTACGTGCGCAACTTTTGCAAAAAGGGGCTTATTCTTACGATAAAGCCGTTCACGGATCCTATAAAGTGTATACTCCAACACATTATCATTTGGGATATTATTTGGTTGGCTACGGCCGTGCAAAATACGGAGCGGATTTATGGAATAATGCGCTAAACAATGTGGCAAAAAAACCCTATTCTATAACACCTTTTTCAAATAGCATTAAAACCCAAACGGGATTAAACAAAGAGCAATTTTATAAATTAGCACTGAGCGATTTAGATTCCATTTGGAAACAACAGGATTCGAAAATAATGAAGACGCCTTTTCACTTATTAACTCATTCTACTTCCTATATTGATTATCTAAATCCTTCCTTTATTACTGATAATAAAGTAATTGCTATAAAAAAAGACTTTGAAGATGTGGGGCGTATCGTTTCAATTGACACTTCCGGATTAGAAGAAAAAATAATAACTCCCGGATCTTACTTTCCTGAAACATTATCCGTTAAAAATGGATTGATTTGTTGGGCTGAATATGATTTCGATCCACGTTGGACTTACCAATCATTTACTAAAATTTATACCTATTCTTTAGCTTCAAAAGAAAAGCGACTGATTACTTCAAGACAACGCTATTTTGCTCCGGCTTTAAATCGTGATGCAAACAAAATAGTTGTGGCAGAATCGACGGTCAATTATGAGCATCGTTTAGCTGTAATTGAATTGTTAGGAGGACAGAAAGAGCGAATTTACACTACCGAAACCAACGATTTTATGAGTTATCCTACTTGGTCTGATAAGGGAGAAAAAATAGTGGCCGTTAGTTTGAATGAAAAAGGGAAAAGCTTAATCGAATTTGATGTTTCATCAGGGAAATATACCTATTTATTACCTTTTAGCAGCGTAGATATTCGCCAACCAATTTATTGGAATGAATACGTTCTTTTTCAAGGTGCCTATTCAGGAATAAGCAATATTTACGCCTTACATCTGCCAAATAAAGCTGTTTTTCAAGTCACGTCTTCTGCTTTTGGAGCTCATGCGCCGCAAGTGTGGAAAGGTCAATTAGCCTATATGGAATATACGGCCAATGGCAATCAAATCGCTGTTAAAAAGCTCGATTCAGAACTATGGAAGCCTCTGGAGGAAGTTGAAAATACCAATTATCCACTTGCCGATATTTTACATCAACAAGAAGACACCTTGCTTTTAAGTGAGGCGATCCCGCAAACTAAATACGAAGTTAAAAAGTACAGTAAACTTGGTCATTTGCTTAATCCTCATAGTTGGGGACCATTTACAGTATCGATGGATAATTATGGTTTTAATCCTGGAATTTCAGTGAGTTCCCAAAACAAACTCTCGACCTTTTTTCTGAGTTTGGGTTATGAATATGATTTAAACAATCAGGAAGGAACCTATTTTACAGACGCCACTTATTTAGGTTGGTATCCTGCTTTTAGTTTACGCACAGAATATGGTTATCGCGAAGGATTGATGCATAACACAGAACATGACAGCACATTTAAAATAGGCTATAACGAAACGAATATTCGCACTAGTGTTTATATACCGCTGTTTTTTTCTTCCGGAAATTGGCATCAACGCATCCAACCACAAATTAATTTTGAATACAAGCAATTGGATGTGGTGGATACGGATGTTGAGCTTTTAAAGAGTAATTATAAAGTGGTGGATTATTCGCTATCGTTTTCTAATTATCAACATTCAGCAAAACAAGCTGTTTATCCAAAATGGGGACAAAGCCTTTCTATTATGTATCGCCAAACCCCTTTTGATGAAAGTGGCGATTTATTTACATTTAGTTCCTTGTTTTACTTCCCGGGGTTGATCAAACACCAAGGATTAAGACTCTATCTGGCCTTTCAGGAAAGAATTGGAGATGCCGATTTCTATAGCGATCAAATTGGTTTTTCAAGAGGTTATAGCGGTTTAAATTTTAAGAAAGTATTTAGTTATAGGGTGGATTATAAATTACCTTTGACTTATCCTGATTTTAATTTAAGTTCTTTGGTTTACTTAAAACGGATAACGCTTGCTGTATTTTATGATGAAACAAAAAATCTTGTTGGAGACCAAGAACACTATCGTTCCATAGGAAATGACCTTCTTTTCGAAATGCATTTTTTACGCTCATTCATTCCTTTTGAAATAGGATTACGAAGTGTTTATTTGATCGAAGACCGTTCGCCTTATTTTGGCTTTTTGAGCAGTATCAAAATTTAGTCGTAAATACGCAAAGATATTCCGTCGAAAGAAGTATGATATTGTTTCAAAGGATATTGCGAAGGTCCGCTCACATTACTTCCATCCAAAATCAAATAAAGAGAGCCACAACAAGGGTCGGAAATCAGAAATGGACTTTCATCATCCACGACGAGTCTGGAACATTGAGTTCCCTCACAACAACCTTCAGGATCATAGGGACAGGTACGTTCAAAAGCAACAAAACTGCTTTGATCAATTCTGTACACAATAATTCCCCGACTTGGAGGATTCGCTGTTAAATATTCATAACCACCAATAGAATTAAGAGATAGATACTGTATTGAATTTGGGAAAATCTGAATATTAACATCTACATGAGGCAAAGGAGTATACGCCTCTTTTTGGCAAGTGACCAAAAACAAAACCATGAATAAAGAAACCAAAAGCGTTTTTGTTTTCATCTAATTAATCCTCATCTTCTACATCCGAATTTTCCAGAAAGGCAATGCTCTTTTCAATTTCATTGTGCATCAATTTGTCTGTAGTAACAAACTCCACATTCCGCCTAAAAGCAACAATAAAATCTTCCACTACAGGTGAAGATTTCAACGGACGCCTAAAATCAAGCGCCTGAGCTCCATTAAATAATTCAATAGCAAGAATGCGTTTGATGTTTTCCATTACTCTGTAGGCCTTGGTTGCCGCATTCGCGCCCATACTCACATGGTCTTCTTGTCCTTGAGATGAACTAATACTATCGGTGGAAGCAGGAACAGCCAATTGTTTATTCTGACTAACTATAGAGGCCGCTGTATACTGTGGAATCATAAAGCCACTATTTAAACCCGGCTCTTTAACCAAGAAAGATGGGAGATCTCTTTTTCCTGAAATCAATCTAAAAATTCGACGTTCAGAAATATTTCCCAATTCGGCCATAGCAATGCTAAAAAAATCCAAAGCAATTGCCAAAGGTTGGCCATGAAAATTACCTGCAGAAATAATCAGATCATCTTCTGGAAAAATATTTGGATTATCCGTTGCCGAGTTTATTTCTGTTTCAAACACTTTTTGAACATAATCCAAGGCATCTTTGGTTGCTCCATGCACTTGTGGTATACATCGGAAGGAATACGGATCTTGAACATGAACCTTGGTTTGATTAATAATCTCACTTCCTTCCAGGATATCGCGAATATTTTTTGCTGTGTCTATTTGCCCTTTATGTGGTCTTATTTCATGCACTTTTGGATGAAAAGGTTCTATTCTGCCATCGTAGGCATCAAGAGAGATAGCTCCAATAAAATCAGCTAAAAAAATATATTTTTTCGCTTCTATAAGCAAATAAGTTCCATAGGCAGCCATAAATTGAGTTCCGTTTAAAAGAGCCAAGCCTTCTTTAGACTGAAGAACAATGGGTTCCCAACCAAATTTTTTATTTATGTCTTCCGCTTCATATAACTCCCCTTCAAAATACACTTTTCCCATTCCAATTAAGGGTAAGGCCAAATGAGCGAGAGGAGCCAAATCGCCACTGGCACCCAGACTTCCCAACTGAAATATTTGTGGTAATATGTCTTTATTGTAAAACTCTATTAAACGCTCAACCGTATATAATTGTACACCTGAATTACCATAGGACAGCGATTGAACTTTAAGAAAAATCATCAGCTTAACCACATCCAACGGAACTTCCTCTCCTGTTCCACAGGCATGCGACATCACTAGGTTTTTTTGCAGAATACCTAAATTATTCTTAGAAATAGTGCGATCGTATAAAGAACCAAAACCCGTATTAATACCATAAATAGGTTCTTCACTTTCGCTCATTTTGGCATCAAGGTAATCTCGGCAACTTGTTATATTTCGTTTAGATTCTTCTGAAAGAGCCAGTTGATAATTTTCATGAAGAATTATTTTTACCGTATCGATATCAAGTTCCTGATTGGAGATATAATGAATGTTCATCATTTATTTTTTAATTCCTGCAAAAATACAAATAGAACACTTATAAATTATGAAAGCACCCTATTTCTATCGAATCAAAATAAAAACCGTGTTTTTGGTGAGAGAAACATTTCAAATGAAACTCCTTGCAGCAAGCTGACGAGGTATCTCAATAGAATCTTAATTTTTTAATGCACATCAAGATGCGGGGAACCGATTCCGGCATGGCCGGAAGAACTCAATGATTTAATAAAACCCATAAGATCCCTCGCTACATTTCGGCTTACTTCGACTGTGCTCAGTACAGGTCGCTCAATGTAAACGCTCGGGATCAGTTCGGCTAAATGATTTTGAAAAACAAAATCATAGCTCACTGATTTAAAAAAATGGAAACTTGGCCTTAGAATTTTGTATCTTCGGGTTTTTACTTTAAAAGAATTATTCTTCACCTTAAATTTTCTTCCCATGGAACGTTTATGTTTGTTTTGCCATGAATCAATAAATGGCCGTATTGATAAAAAATTTTGTTCAGATCAATGTCGAAATGCTTATAACAATGAAAAAAATGCCGGTTCCGAAAATCACATTCGTCGCATTAACGGAATTTTACGCAGAAACAGAAAACTTTTAGAAAATATTAGTGGCCAGATAAATAAGAAAATTGTCTCCACTATTTCTTTTACAAATGCAGGGTTTAATTACGATTATTATACTTCTACTTATACAACAAAGAAAGGGCATGTCTACTTTTTTTGTTACGAATACGGCTACTTAAAACTAGGCGATAATAAAGTAATGATTGTAAAGCGCAATGATTTTGACTCCTAGTTAAAAATAGCAGTAGATGGAACAACTTTAAAATAAATCATTTAAGTCTTGACACGAGACCAAAAATACATTACTTTTGCACCCCGTTTAAAATGAGCGCATCTTTCATAAAAAAGAGAGCAAACGTAAACAAAGTGTTTTATTAGACAGCCATATATGAAACTATCAAAATTCAAGTTTAATTTACCCGACGAATTAATTGCTAACTATCCAATCGAAAATCGTGACGAATCACGTTTGATGGTTTTACATCGTGATACCAAAAAAATCGAACATCGTAATTTTAAAGATATTCTCGAATACTTTAGTGATGGTGACGTGTTTACTTTGAATAACACAAAAGTATTTCCTGCTCGCTTACATGGTGAGAAAGAAAAAACAGGTGCTAAAATCGAAGTTTTTTTATTACGCGAATTGAATCGCGAATCGCGCTTATGGGACGTGTTAGTGGATCCTGCCAGAAAAATCCGTATCGGAAATAAATTATATTTTGGGAACGATGAGCTTGTAGCCGAAGTAATTGACAACACAACCTCTCGTGGCCGCACCTTACGCTTTTTATTTGACGGACCTTATGAGGAATTTAAAAACACATTAAAACGCTTAGGTGAAACTCCTTTACCAAAAGTGCATGAACGCCCTATTGAGCCTATTGATGATGAGCGTTATCAAACTATTTATGCAAAATACGAAGGGGCTGTTGTTGCTCCAACTGCAGGACTGCATTTTAGTCGCGAAATATTAAAACGCCTTGAACTTCAAGGTATTAATTTTTCGGAAATCACACTGCATGCCGGACTAGGTAATTTTCGTGCCATTGAGGTTGAGGATCTTACAAAACATAAAATGGATTCGGAAGAATTATTTATCAGTCAGGAAGCCGCAGATATAATTAATAAATCGATCGATGGAAAGCATCGCGTTTGTGCAGTGGGAACTACGGTAATGAAGGCCATGGAATCCTCTACTTCCATTTCAGGACATGTAAAACCTTTCGATGGTTGGACAAATCGCTTTATTTTCCCACAATACGATTTTAAAATCGCCAATGCTATGATAACTAATTTGCATTTGCCTTATTCATCAATGTTGATGATGGCAGCCGCCTTTGGAGGTTATGATTTTATTATGGATGCTTATAAAGTTGCTATTAAAGAAAAATACAGCTTCTTCACTTATGGAGATGCCATGTTAATTCTATAAAACTAGAATATAAAACACATCTAAAGGTTGCTTTCTTAAATGAATGCAGCCTTTTTTATTCATATAATTCGATAAACTCAAAACTATTTCCAATAGATTCCAAATACCTCAAAAAATCGGAGAACGAAAGCACGATTGATGCCGTATTATCATTTGGATGAAAACTAATTTTCTGCGCTTTTAGTAGCTGAGAATCCAAAAAAAGATGAACATGGTTCTCTTTATCATTTATCAGTCCAAAAGGAGAGACTGATCCCGCTTGTATAGCTAAATATTTGGCCATTCTTTTTTCTGAAGCAAAAGAAAGTTTACCTTGTTGTAATCGCTTTTCTAAATCATGAATGGCCAATTGTTGTTGTGCATCAAAAATGACCAGATAATGCTTATTTCCTTTGTGATTTCTAAAAAACAGATTTTTACAATGTGTAGCTTCTATATCTTTCCAATATTTCATGGCTTCCGAAATAGTTGGCGCAGCAGGGTGTTCAATTATTTCAAATTCTATTGAACGTTGTTTTAAATAATCAAATACTATACTTCTGTCATTCATTGGTCGATGTAAATAAAAAAGCTTAGGAATGAAAAATCAATCCTAAGCTTTTATTCTTTTTTAGCTATTTATTTTCCTAGTAACTCTTCAAGCTTTTCGCCCAAAGCGGGACCTCTTAGGTTTTTATCAAAAATAATCCCGTTTGGATCGAGTAAAATATTTTGAGGTATAGATTGAATTCCATACAATTTCCCTGCTGCATTAGCCCAGCCTTGTAAATCAGAAACTTGTTGCCAAAGCAATCCGTCGTCTTTAATGGCTTTTATCCAATTTTCCTTTTTTTGATCGAATGAAACACCAAAAACAGTAAAGCCTTTATCGCTATATTTTTTAAAATTAGCAACTACGTTTGGATTCTCTCTGCGACAAGGGGAACACCAGGCTGCCCAGAAATCGATCAATACATATTTCCCATTCGCATATTCTGATAGCGTAATCGGATTCCCTAAAGTATCATTCATAGTAAAATCGATAAGGGGCTGTCCTATGGCGGAACGTTTGATAATAGAGATCCTGTCAGACATCCGCTTTGCATCAGTTGAATTTAAAACTTCTGGACTTAAATTGTCATATATAGCTTGTGAGGCAACAATATCCATATCGTCAATATTACTCAAAGCAATCACAGGCGTTGCAGGTTGAGAGCCATTATTAAGCAATTCCGTTTCTAAAAAATGTGCTTTTAAGGTTTGAGCTGAATCATAAAGCAAATTGACTTGGCCTTCGTTTGATGCTTGTTCATCCTTTGACATCGCACGATAAGGACCGTAATAAAAATCTTGCCAGATTTTATCTAAATCAGCTAATTTTTCGTTAATTTTAGCATAAAAATCGTGGGCATCTGAACCCATAATCTTTGCTTTAGCCAAGCTGTCCACGTGAGCAGTGACTTGTATATCACCGGCTTCCACAAAAACAGGAATCGCTCCACGAAAAACAGAACTCGTTAAATAAACCAGTTTGGGTTGTCCCAAAGTTCCTTTAAAAACATATTCGTTTCCCTTAACTTTAGCCGTGTCAATAACTTCATATCCGGTTTCGCCACGCTCTTGCAAAAGCAGTTCTTTCCCCTCAGGTAGTCCACCCATTTTAACATGAATGGTAAAATCTTTAGCACCCATTCCACTGTTACAAGCCGTTACAAATAACATGGATATAAATGCCAATATAGTGATTTTGAAATTTTTCATTTTAGGCTAATTATTTTCGTCGTTTATAAAATAGAAATTGTTCTGCAATAATAACAATTAAAGTTGCAATACTACTATAGATCACACGATAAAAGGTAGTCATGAAATCATTTAACTTAAAAACTTCCAAATAGAAATAAATAAAATGATGTATAAAAATCAAGATGGAAGCATAAGATAAAAACCACGAAAAGCCCAAATGTGCAACTCCGGGTAACACTCCTGCTTCATACTCTTTTTTAGAATAGATGAACCGAACCACATTCGGTCTTATAAAAGCAATAAAGACACTTGCCGCCGCATGCATCCCATAAGTATGACCAAATACATCAACAGTCAAGCCTAATAAAAATGCAGAAACAAGCATTAACCAACGAGGAGTTTCAAATGGTAAAAGCAAGATAAACAACACATAGAAAAAGGGGTTAATATAGCCACTAAATTGGATATTATTAAAAACCAACAGTTGCAATATCAACACTACAAAAAAACGAATTATGTTTCTAATTAACATACCTATCAATTTTCTAATTCAACAGCTTCTAAAGCCTTTTGTTGTTCGTAATTCAAGTTTCGGGCAATATTTACCCAAAAAAGCTTTTTGAAATCGGTACTAAATTTAACTTTAATATACCAGATGGTATTCCCTGGCATTTCCCGAAATTCAGCTACCGTTCCAATAGATTCGTTACCAGGAAAAATATGAGAAAATCCACTCGTAATTATCGTGTCGCCTACAGAAATAGGAACGTAATTTTCAATGGCATCCAATTGACCAAACAGAGGAGAAATTCCATCCCAAATTAAAATGCCTAATTCGTTATTATGTTTTAGTTTTACACTTACGCTTTGCTTAATATTCAACAAGCTAATTCCACTTGAATAATCTTCAGAAGTTTCAAAAACAACTCCAACAATCCCGTTCGGACCAATAATACCCATATTTTTCCTAACACCATGTTTGCGACCTTTGTTTAACATCAAGTAATTTTTTTGCCTGTTGGTAGAATTGCTGATAATCTTGGCCGGGATATAATCAAAAAGTGGTTTTAAAGAATCTGATTGAATAAACATTGTGCTATCAATACTGTCAAACGATTGAAAATTGGTGCTATCCATTTCAAATAATGCTTTTTGAAGTTTTTCTTTTAAAAAAGCATTTTCATACGCTAACTGATCATTAGCATCTTTCAGATGGAAGTAATTGCGGAAATTAGAATAGGTGGTAAATATTTTCCCTCCATATTGATTGGCAACTGTAGAAAAAACAGCCGACTGGTGTCTGTTTCCGTTAACAACAAAAACCAGTGAAATCAATTCCAAAATGAGAAACAATATAAACGCAGAATTCTTCCATAAAAAATGAAGCAAGTATCTCATTTTGCGTATATTATCTCAGTATTATTTGATTAAAAAAGTGAACTTATCGAAATTCTTTAGCGCAATTCCGGTTCCACGAGCAACAGCTCTCAAAGGATCTTCCGCCACATGAATAGGAAGTTTAGTCTTTAAATGGAGCCTTCTATCAAGTCCACGCAACATAGAGCCTCCGCCGGCTAAATAGATTCCTGTGCGAAAAATATCGGCTGATAATTCCGGTGGTGTCATTTCCAAACCATGCAGAACTGCTGTTTCAATTTTAGAAATGGATTTATCTAAACATTGTGCAATCTCGGCATAGTTTACCATAATTTCTTTAGGAATTCCAGTTAACATATCGCGTCCATGAACAGCATAGTCCTCTGGTGGATTTTCTATATCAACCATAGCTGCTCCCACTTCAATTTTAATATTTTCAGCCGTTCTTTCTCCAATACTTATATTATGCTGGCGACGCATATAATCGACAATATCCATATTAAAATCGTCTCCTGCCGTACGGATAGATTTGTTATTTACGATTCCTCCAAGTGCAATAACGGCAATTTCGCTGGTTCCACCTCCAATATCGATAATCATATTTCCCGTGGGCTCCATAACATCAATTCCAATTCCAATAGCAGCAGCCATAGGCTCATGAATCAGTTTCACTTCTTTCGCTCCCGCTTGTTCAGCTGAATCTTTTACTGCACGCTCTTCCACTTCTGTAATTCCGGAAGGGATACAAATTACCATTTTTAATTGAGGTGGAAATATCGATCTCGGAACATTGATCATCTTGATCAATTCCCGAATCATAAATTCTGCCGACTGAAAATCCGCAATAACTCCATCACGTAAAGGACGAATGGTTTTGATGTTTTCATGGGTTTTCCCATGCATCATCATTGCTTTTTTTCCAACCGCGATAATTTTACCTGTATTGCGTTCCAATGCAATGATTGAAGGCTCATCAACCACTACCTTATCGTTATAAATAATGACCGTATTAGCTGTGCCTAAGTCAATTGCTACCTCTTGTGTTAAAAACGAGAAAAGTCCCATAGTTTATCTGAATCTCTATATTTAATTAATGTTTAAAATGACGAATGCCAGTAAATACCATAGCCATATTCGTGCTATTGCAAAAATCAATTGATTCCTTATCGCGTATAGAACCTCCGGGCTGAATAACCGCTTTAATTCCTTCTTTTTCTGCAAATTCAACCGAATCGGCAAAAGGAAAAAAAGCATCCGATGCCATTACAGCACCATGTAAGTCCAATCCAAAGTCTTTGGCTTTTTGAATTGCATGCTTCAAAGCATCTATTCGCGAAGTTTGTCCAGTTCCACTTCCTATCAATTGTCCGTCTTTTACAAGAACTATTGCATTCGATTTAGTATGTTTTACTATTTTATTAGCAAATACTAAGTCGTTTGCGACTCGGTCTGAAGTTTTTATTTCAGTTACTTCTTCCCAATCATATAAATCTTCCGTTTCCAAATCTTTATCTTGAGCAATTACACCGTTGAGTGCTGTTTTAAATTGTAAAGTTTGAAAATCGAAGGATTTAGCTTGTAAAATTATTCTATTTTTTTTAGTTTTTAAGATTTCAAGTGCATTTTTTTCAAAATCAGGTGCCAGAATAATTTCAAAGAAGAGTTTATTAATCTCTTCAGCTGTTTCCAAATCGATGGTGGTATTCGTAATCAAAACACCGCCAAAGGCCGAAATAGGATCCCCTGCTAAGGCTTTTTTCCAAGCATTTACCATTTTTGTATCTGTAGCTAATCCACAGGCATTGGTATGTTTTAAAATAGCAAAAGTAGGCTCTTTAAATTCTTTTATAAGTGCAATTCCACCATCTAGATCGATCAGATTATTATAAGAGATTGCTTTTCCGTGCAACTGCTCGAAAACCTTTTCCATATCGCCATAAAAAACTCCTTTTTGATGTGGATTTTCCCCATAACGCAATACGGTTGATTGCTGTATACTCGACTTGAATACATCCTCCTTAATCTCTCGATTAAAATAAGAAAAAATAGAAGTGTCATAATGAGAAGAAACATTGAAAGCTTTCATTGCAAAGCGTTTGCGATCTTCCAGAGAACTTTGACCTTTATTTTCTTCCAGAACATAGACTAAATCGGCATACTGATTAATCGAAGAAACGGTCAAAACATCTTTAAAGTTTTTTGCGGCCGCCCTGATCAATGAAATTCCACCAATATCAATTTTTTCAATTATCTCGGCCTCCTCATTGGTCTGCTCTAGTGTTTTTTCAAAAGGATATAAATCTACTATAACCAAATCGATGGGCGGAATATTAAAGTCTATCGCTTGTTTTTGATCGTTTTCCAAATCGCGGCGATACAGAATACCGCCAAAAACAATTGGGTGAAGCGTTTTTACACGACCACCAAAAATAGAAGGATAATCCGTTAGAGATTCAATAGTTTGAGCTTCAAATCCTGCTTCTTTAATAAATTTATAGGTGCCTCCGGTAGTAATAATATTGATATCAAACTTTTTAAGCGCACTCAGAATAGGTAACAACCCGTCCTTGTGAAAGACTGAAATCAAAGCGTTTTTTATCGGTTTCAAATCGTTGGGGGTTTTAAGATTCAATGTATTTGCAAAGGTCATAAAAATAAAGAGAGTAAAGAGAAAAATTAGCGATAAAAAAATTAGCGATAAAATTAACTGAAATCGTTCATTTGTTTTAAGCGTTTTTTGTCCAAAATAGAAAGGTCTTTACCATATACCTGAATTATTTTATCCTTGCGAAAGGCCGAAATTGCCCGAATTACATTTTCAATACTCATTCCAATAAATTGAGCCATTTCTTTTCGGGAGATTGGAAGCTCAAACTCGTCGCTTTTATATACCTCATCAGAAAAATATAAAAGCACATTTGCTACACGTCCGTACAATCTTTTTTGAAGTAAATCCAGCGAATTCATAATTATTCGATCGCTTGCTCGGTTTTGAGTTTGAATTAGATGCAGCGCAAATTCGCCATTGCTTTTAATTAATGCTTTTATTTCATTCAAATCAAACAAACAAGCAACACTGTCCTCAAGTGCAGAAACAGAATAATTGTATTTCTCATCAGAAAATACCGATAGCAAGCTCACAAAATCATAGGGTTTGCCAAAACTTATTATTTGTGTTTGGCCTTGCTCCGATTTTCTGTACAGCTTTACAAGACCTTCCTTTAAATAGATAAAATCTTTAATCGTATCGCCTTGTTTTATTAAAAGGTCTCCTGTTTTCATGTTTCTTTCCTGCCGAGTAGAGCAATATCTTTCTAAATCATCTGCCTCTATGGAAGCATAAAATAGTGTTTTTAAATCGCAGGATTCACAGCTACAAATCATAAGAACAAATATAAATAGATACTTTAATCTATATGATAATTATCACTCTCTGATAATTATCATAAGTAGTTACAGTTATTGCAATAACAATGTTAGTAATTTTGTTAAAAAAATAACAATAAAGCAAAGCTAATATAAAAAACAACAAAAATTAATTTAAGAATGAAGAAATTTTTAATACTAGGAGCAGGAACAGCAGGCACTATGATGGCCAATAAATTGTATAATACGCTTGATGTAGAAGAGTGGGAAATCACAATTATAGACCAGTATAAAACGCATTATTACCAACCCGGTTTTTTGTTTATTCCTTTCAATATTTATACAAAGAAAGATGTGATTAAGCCAAAAAGTAATTTTTTCCCTTCTGGTGTTAAAGTTATTTATAATGCAATTGATAAAATTGTTGGGGAAGAAAATAAGGTATTACTCGAAGGAGGTCGTGTTTTGCAATATGATTATTTGATAATTGCAACAGGAACTCAAACTCATCCCGAAGAAACACCTGGTTTAAAAGATAAATTATGGTATAAAAGTATTTTTGATTTTTATACCATTGAAGGGGCTGTTGCCTTGCAGAACTATTTCAAAAATTTTGAAGGCGGAAAACTTGTCATGTGCATTTCTGAGATTCCATACAAATGTCCGGTTGCCCCAATTGAGTTTGTGTGTTTAGCTGAAGCTTATTTTACCAAAAAAGGTATACGCGATAAAGTTGACATAACTTATGTTACTCCTATGTCTGGCGCATTTACTAAACCTGTGGCTTCTAAGATGTTGGGTGACTTATTGGAAGAAAAAAATATCCATGTTGTATCCGATTTCTATTTAGAACGTGTTGATAATGACAAAAAAACAATCATTGCTTATGATGAAAGAGAAATTGATTTTGATGTATTAACAATTGTGCCTGTAAATATGGGTTCAGAAATGATAGAGCGCAGCGGAATGGGTGATGATTTGAATTTTGTCCCCACAGATAAACAAACTTTACGTTCCGAAAAATTTGAAAACATATTTGTTTTAGGCGATGCTAGTAATATACCAACATCTAAAGCAGGTTCCGTTGCACACTTTGCTTCTGAAATTCTAATGGAAAATGTAATGAGCGCTATTGAAGGGAGACCCTTATTAGCCAAATTTGATGGCCATGCCAACTGTTATATCGAAACAGGTTATGGAAAAGGTGCTCTTATCGATTTTAATTATGATACAGAACCTCTTCCCGGAACCTTCCCTTTGCCTGGAATAGGACCTTTCGGACTTTTAAAAAACACGAAAATAAATCATTATGGAAAAATAATGTTTCGCTGGATTTATTGGCACGTCTTGCTTAAAGGCAAAGAAATGCCCATTGAAGCTGAGATGACTATGGCTGGTAAAAAACGTGTTTAACCTAATTGATTCATAAAAATGGATAATTCAATACAAATACAGATAAATGAACTCAACCAAAAGATGGATATACTGCTGGGCTACGTTAGCAAGCAGCATTTGAATTCTGAGCTTGTAGAAGACCTGATTGCCGATGCATCTATTATCGGGAAAGATGTTTACGATAGTACTGTTGAGGTTCTTGATAAAAGCGGGATAGAGATTGACACCAATGAAATTCAGGAATTGGGAGTCAGCTTATTACGAAACGTCAAAAATTTTAACAATGTGATTTCACTTTTCGAAAGTGCTAACGATTTTGTGAAAGATGCAGCTCCAATTGCGAATGAAGTCATTATCGATTTTCAGAAAAAACTCGGTGAGTTTGAAGATAAAGGCTATTTTGAATTTTTTGCTGCCGCCACAAAAATATTGGACAATATTGTAACTCATTTCAGTAAAGAGGATGTTATTATGTTGGCTGACAATGTGGTTCTGATGCTGGAAACGGTTAAAGGCATAACTCAACCTGATATGTTAAAATCGATAGATAATGCCATTAGAATATATGGCAGTATGGAAACGGAAAATATTCAGGAATATTCAGTCTGGAGATTGATGCGCGAAATGAACACGCCAGAAATGAAACGAGGATTAGGATTTATGGTCACTTTTTTGAAAAATTTATCAGCAAAACAATAGAAATTAAAGATTGTGCTCATTTGAAAAAAAGATAATTTGACATAATAGTTCATTTCACATAATTTTCAAATTAACACATTATCACTAGAGCAATTTATATCAATAAATAAATAATTAATAAAAAAAATAAAAAATGGTAGAAAAAACAATAGCTGGAAAAAGCATTAATGTAAATGAAGAAGGATATTTAATCGATCCTTCTCAATGGACTAAAGAAATTGCAATAGAAATGGCTAAAGAGGAAGGTTTGGAGCTATCCGACAAGCATTTTGAGATTCTTGAGTACTTACGCGAAAAAACCGCTGCCGGTGAGGCCTTAAGCATTCGTAAAGTTGGTAAATCAGGAATTGCAGATATAAAGCAATTGTATCAATTATTTCCGGGCGGTCCTTTGAAATTATCTTCAAAATATGCCGGAATTTCAAAACCAACAAGTTGCGTTTAGTATAAACAAATAAAAAGAATTGTTATGAGTAATACAGAACAAAAACCTTTAGATAAAGTATTGATTATCTGCGCTAAAGGAAATTTAGAGGATGTTTATGCAACTTTGGTTATGGCCAATGGAGCAGTAATGGAAGGCATCGAAACCAAAGTGTTTTTTACTTTTTTCGGATTGGAAGGAATACTAAAAAAACGTATGGATAAATTGCATACAGCAACCGTTGGAAATCCTGCAATGCGCATGCCGGGCGATTTACCTTTTCCAACATTATTAGGCGCTTTGCCTTTTGTTGAAACGGGTGTTTCTGCAATGATGCGAAGCGAAATGGATAAATTGGATATGCCTCCTCCAAGCGAGTTCTTAGAAATGATAACTGCAGGTGGTGGCGAAGTGTTTGCTTGTAAACTTGCGGTCGAAATGTTTAAGCTGAAAAAAGAAGACTTTTCAGATGAAGTGAAAGACATCATTACTATTGGGCAATTTTACGAAATGGCCGGTGGGCAAAACACCCAAATTATTTTTACTTAGATAATTAAGAAATTTCCCTTAACCTCAAAGTATTCTTCGCTTTGAGGTTTTTTTATTGCCTATTTTAAAACCTGATGTTCACTATCGGTTTTTTCTCTTCCTTCGCTCCTAACTGATAGTGAACTTGTTTAAAGTTAAAGAGTGATTTCGAGAGTAAACCACTGGTGTCCAGTGACGAATCTCATTTTTTATTGCATAGCATTAACTACAGAATCAAAAATAGCTGAAGTCAATGGCACCAAGGGTTCGCTCGCAGTTTTGCTGTTTGACTTTAAATAAGTTCAGTAATAAATTATCACTTTTTCGCATTATTTTGTGTAACTTTACGCTTTATTTTCAATTATGGATGATATAATTTATGGCCTCTTAATTATTGCTTGGATTGGATATGGTATCTATTCTGCCACAAAAAAAAACAAAGCAAAAGCGGAATCTCAAAAGACTTCACGACCTTCTACAACTCCATCGGCTAATTTGATTGGTTCTGTTTTTGGGTCTTTATTTCAAGAAGAATCTCCCAATCCTCTATCAAATATTAACCCGTATTCTACTACTGAAGACACCGATGAAAATACAACTATCGATGTTTCTGAGCATTATCAAAAGGAAACAGAGGATTACGAAGAACTCGATTATTTAGATGTTATACCCAATCCTGTTGTTGAAAGTAAAATAGACACCTATTCAGGGACAGACAATGTGCAACAATCTATTGCTGTTGAAGAAAAGGATGAAATTAAAAAATATGCAATAGGTAACAATAACTTAGGTTCAGAGATTACAGATTCTACTGCTTTTGATTTATGTCAAAGCATTATTGCTCAAGCTATTCTAGAGCGGCCTTATAAATAATTATTTTGTAACTAATCAGTGAGGAAAGAGATGTTTCAAAATAATGACAATCAATAGCCCTGACTTTTCCAAGATGGATGCCCAAGGCACAAGTTGGGGATAAATGGTTAAGCTACGGGGAAAGATTTTTGAAAATTTTGTTTTTTTTATTTTACAAAATTTTCAAAAATCTGTGGCCATTGTCTTACATCATGCCCCTAGCCTAAAGGCCGGGGCTATTAATCACTTTTCACATTGAACATTTTAGATGTATTATTACACTGACTAGTTACATTATTTTTATTGATTCTGTCTATTAACACTTCTTAACTTTACAACTTAAATTATAAGTTTTCGTTTTGTAACCGAAAGCTTTCTTATTCGTCCTATAAATGAAAACCAGAAGAAATGGCTTTTAAAGACGACAGTTTTTATATAAAGGAAGTATTAAAAGGCAATAGCAGCGCTTATGCTCCGCTAGTTGAAAAACATAAGGCAATGGTCTACACCATTTGCTATAAGATAGTTAGAAAAGCCGAAGAAGCTGAGGAATTAGCTCAAGATACGTTCTTAAAAGCCTTTGATAAGTTAGATAAATTTAGAGGTGAAGCTAAATTCTCAACCTGGTTATATAGAATCGCTTACAATGCAGCTATTTCAATGACGCGCAAACGTAGGCTGGAAGTTCATGCACTTGATGATTTTGTAATTTCGAATTATTCGGAAGATGATGTACGTGAAGATTTGGATGCGGTAGATATGGAAGATCAACAAAAAATGCTTCAAACTGCTTTACTTACTTTATCCGATGATGACTATTTAATTATTAATCTCTTTTATTTAAAAGGATTACCTGTAAATGAAATAAGCAGCATCACAGGATTGTCGGCAGCTAACGTAAAAGTAAAATTGCATCGTATTAGAAAGCGATTGTATATTAAAATGCAAGAAGAATTAGTAAAAAACGAAGATGTTATTAAAACAATAAATTTGTAGTGATGAAACGAGCTAGTATAAAGACTTCTGATTATAGGAAGATGATTTTATTGCGAGTTCCATCTGGCCGAAAGGTAAAATTATAAACAGATGAAAACAGAA
The DNA here is from genome assembly GCA_021158405.1 of Bacteroidales bacterium. Lineage (GTDB taxonomy): Bacteria > Bacteroidota > Bacteroidia > Bacteroidales > UBA12170 > UBA12170. The sequence continues at coordinate 15,567 of JAGGUP010000123.1, read as the reverse complement.
GAAAAAATAACGGGATATCAAGCGGTTGAAAAGGATATGTTTTTAAAATCCTTATTTAACGAAGAGTATCTTATGGCACCTTCTATGAATTTTACTGCTAATATAATGGCAGTAATTCAGCAAAAAGAAAGCCTAACTCCTAATCCAAGCATAAGTGCTGTTGGAAAAAATGTAACCTTTTTAATTTTTGGCCTGATTGCACTTATCAATTTAGTTGTAATATATATCATCTGGCCTTATGTTTCGGTTTGGTTACCCGAAGAAGGCCTCCTTCGCTATTTATTAGAGAATATAAACTCCGTATTTTTAGATTATGTTATCCGTATTTTCTCACGCACATCCTCTTTCTCCCTTATCTTTATTATTGCTTTGGCTACATTTTCTTTATTCGGCATTGATGATTTTTTAAGGAAAAATTTTCGCGTTCTACAGAAAACCGGTTTTATGTTCTAATATCAAACCTTGTCTTTCTAGGGAAAACCTAAATTTGCGGAATGAAACAAGGTGTTCCATCGTATGGTAAAATTTGGCAGGTTTCCTATCCGATTATATTAAGTTTACTCGCACAAAACATTATCAATGTTATTGATACCGCCTTTCTGGGTCGTGTTGGTGAGGTTGAGCTTGGAGCTTCGGCTATCGCCGGATTGTTTTACATTGCCGTTTTTATGTTAGGTTTTGGCTTTAGCACCGGAACTCAAATAATGATTGCTCGCCGCAATGGCGAAAAGAAATTCAAACAAATTGGGAGTATTTTTGATCAATCATCCTATTTCTTCCTCCTGTTGGGAATACTCATTTTTATCTTTATCTATTTTTTGGGGGCTCTTGTTTTGAAACAGATTGTTTCCTCAGATAATATTTTTCAAGCATCAAAAGCCTATCTTGAAGTTCGTGTTTGGGGAATCTTTTTTGCTTTCGGAAATTTAGCCTTCCGTGCTCTTTTTGTAGGTGTTACCAAAACTAAATCTTTGGTATACAGCGCTATGATTATGGCAATCACGAATATTATTTTCGATTATTTACTCATTTTTGGTCATTATGGTTTCCCTCAAATGGGTATCGCAGGCGCTGCTCTCGCAAGTGTAATTGCCGAAGCAGTTTCGTTTGTCTTTTTTATCTTTTATGCACGCGTTAAACTTGATGTAAAAAAATATCAATTGTTTCGTTTTCCAAAAGTCGATTTAGTAATTATACGAAATACCTTATCCATATCTACTTATATTATGTTGCAGTATTTTCTGTCGATTGCAACTTGGTTTTCGTTTTTTGCCATTATCGAACAAATGGGAGAGCGACCCTTGGCGGTTTCCAACATCATTCGTAGTATTTATATGGTTTTGGTTATTCCAATTATGGGTTTAAGTACTGCAACTTCCAGCCTGATTAGCAATGCCATTGGGGAAGGTTTTGTTAATGATGTTATGAGTATTATCAATCGAATAGTAAAAATAAGTTTGCTAAGTGTCATCCCATTTATTATTCTTATCTGGCTAATTCCGAAACAATTAATTCGTGTATATACAAACAACCCAAATCTGATTGCAGATTCTATTTCTTCTCTTTATGTTATTAGTGGAGCTATCCTCGTGTATTCTATTTCAATGATTGTTTTTAATGGTGTAAGTGGGACAGCCAATACGAAGACTGCCCTGGCAATAGAAATTACCACTCTGATTTTTTATCTTTCTTTTTTATACTGGGTAGTCATTTTGAAAAATGTCGATGTAGCTGTTGCCTGGATCTCGGAATATATCTATATGTCAGGACTTGGTCTTCTAAGTTATTGGTATTTGCTCAAAGGAAACTGGCGCTTGAAAAAGATTTAGTAGGGAAAATTCATCCAATAAGAGGTATAGTTTTCGGGTAATTGTATTTTGATTTCATCGGAAAACAAGGCATAAATTCCTGATCCACTTCCACTCATAGAAACATAGAGCGCAGCTCTTCGATATAATTCTTCCTTCAATTCGGATAGCAAAGGAAAGTCTTTGAAAACAACTTCTTCAAAATCATTTTTCAAATCAGTTTTCCAATTCTTAATGGGTTGCTTAAGGATTTCTATTGGTGGCTTTTGATTAGGTTTTGGTTTGATTTTGGAGTAGACCATTTGAGTCGATACGGAAAAATCAGGAATTACCAAAAAGAGTTTTAGCGGTTTTTGGTTTAGCTCAAATGACTCCAATAATTCACCTCTACCTTTTACATATTGAGATTTATTTTCATTAAAAAACGGACAATCACTCCCAATTTCAGAAGCTAATTCGGCTAATCTATTCTTACTTATTTGTAGATTGAAAAGTTGATTAATTGCAAATAGTGTATGAGCTGCATCAGAACTTCCACCACCTAAACCCGAACCACTGGGAATTTGCTTGTGCAAATGTATTTTTACAGAAGGGAAATCAAATCGTTTTCGCAAAAGTTGTAATGCTTTCCAAACCAAGTTTTCTTCTGTGGAAATATCAAGAGAAAGGCCGGAGAGAAATAATTCATCTTCAAGATTATCGCTGTTTTGATTTTCAATAATCTCCAAAATATCGAATAGTTTTATAGGATGAAGAAGGCTTTCAATCGAATGAAAACCATCTTTACGTTTGTTTAAAACGGCAAGACCCAAATTGATTTTAGCATGAGGAAACCAAAGCATAAATTCCAGTGGTTTTAAGTTGTTCAAAAATACAGATTAATCTGAGAGCTTTGCAAAACGAAAGAATTTGATTCAAATGAAAAAAGCCACTAATGCACGAATGATTCGTGTATTAGTGGCTTTTCTATAGTTTCAATATCATCCAAGGTTTGAAAAAATAAGACCCATCGTTGAATGCAATCGTGTAGATTTTTCAATTTAATGTAACCCATCAGCTTTATTGTCGTCTGAAATGAAGTTCCGTTATCGTATTAATTAAAAACATTTTCCATGAAAACGATCAAATTATTATTACCTGTGTTTTTTCTATCTGTTTTTCTATTGGGAGAAACTGTTTACGCACAGAAAAGCAACCAGCAAATAGAAGTTGGATACCAAAGAACTGGAAGAATTGATGCTGATGGGTTTCATCTGAACAAAGAGGCAACTATTCAAATTGAAGGTACCGCAGGATTATATGAAAGAGTAGGCCACGATTTAATGTTTTACGGATGGATAATCGACAGCAAAACACGTGAAGTTGTTTGGAGTTTACTCGAAGAGGAAAATGAGAAATTTTTCAGGTATCGCGATTCTGGCAAATTCACTTTCGATAAAGAAATTACATTGCCTGCCGGCGACTATGAAGTGTATTATGTGGCGGGAGTTGACGATGATTACGACAATATTGACTTTAACCTCGGAGATATCATCAACCTAATTGTAAATGGCGATTCAAGAGATGATATCCGAAATGAAAGAAGGTATTCAAACTTCTCAATGACACTTTCTGCACCTGATACATATTTCGAGCTAAGAGATGCAAATAAAAGTATGGATGACTTTGCCAAAAATGCGCTTGTTTCATTTATTAGAGTCCGCGACGATGAGTTTTTACAAAAGAGTTTTACCGTAAAAAACGAGGTTGAACTATATATCCGTGGAATTGGCGAACAATTAGACAACGAGCAATTAGATTTTGCTTGGATTGTAAATGATAATACACTTGAAAAAGTTTGGCCCAACGACTATACGCGATTCAAAAATGCGGGCGGCGGAAGAAAAAACAAATTGGTTTCCGAAAAAATAGACCTTGAAAAAGGAGAGTATACACTCTACTTTATTTCTGACGGAAGTCACTCCTACGAAAAGTGGAATGTGCTTCCTCCAAATGATCCTCAATCTTGGGGAATTTCCTTATGGACTTCAAAGAAAAACCAGAGTAAAGTTTTTGCCGGCGAAAATAAAACCCCTTTTGTTCTTGAGCTAAATATGGCTCGCGATAATGAATATTTAAGCCAAGCTTTTAGCCTTAAAAAAGACATGAAACTTCGTGTATATTGCGTTGGAGAAAGATCTGGTGATTACGATATGGCTGACTATGGCTGGATTGTAAATTCTGATACCCACGAAAAAGTTTGGGAATTCAAAGAAAGAAATTCTAGCTATGCTGGAGGCGGAAAGAAAAACCGAATGATTAACGAAGAAATTGAATTAGAAGAGGGAAATTATATTGCTTATTACGTTACGGACGGTTCTCATTCTTATCGTGATTGGAATGCAGCTCCACCATTAATTCCAAACCTTTGGGGACTAAGTATTATTGCTGTTGATGATAGCAAATACTTTGAATTGCTTGATGAATTTCCAAGTTCTGAAGAGAATGTCCTTGCCGAGATTATTCGCGTAAGAGATCGTGAATATAAGAAAGAACGCTTTACTCTAAAAAGAGACTCCGAAATTAGGATTTATGCTATTGGCGAAGGTGATGGAGGTCGATTGGATGATCTGGGCTGGATAAGAAACCACGAAACAGGAAAGGTAGTTTGGGAAATGACCTATAGAAATACCGATTCCGCTGGCGGAGCAAGAAAAAATAGAGTCTTTGATGATACAATTCTATTGCCAAAAGGCGAGTATACCGTTTATTACGAAACCGATGGTTCTCATTCCTATCGCGACTGGAATGCTTCGCCACCAAGAGATCAGGAACATTATGGGATTAGTGTATATTTAATTGACTAACCTCAAATAAAAAATATAATTAACTAAACTATTGAATAAGAAAGGGCGCCCATTGGTACCTTTTTTTATGCTACAAAATGAATGTTTGATGCTTTTACAGTATCAAACGCAAGGCTTCTTTTCGACTTAAATTACTCATTGTTGTTTTTTCGCAAAACTGCAGAACCCAATCTGGATTTACACGACTGTATTCTCTCAAAACCCAACCTATAGCTTTGTTGATAAAGAATTCTTTTGATCCAAGTAAATGATTGATGATATAGCTTAAAAAATCATTATCTAATTCCTTCTTATATTTCAATTGATAAAGAAGGGCAGATCTCTGCAACCAAATATTTCCTGATTGCAACCAATTTTCTATTCTTACATCTCTTTGATTTGGAAACTGTTTAAAATAGTCGCCCATCAATTTAACAGCAATAAAATCAACCGTGTCCCACCACGATTTATGAAGAACCATAAATTCGAATAATACGATATCGTTTTTCTGTATTTGTTTATTGTACATAAAAGCAAGTTCTTGAGCAAAATATTGATATTCTCTATACGGTTCTAACCAAAGTGTTCTTACACTATTTTCGAGCTCGTTTTTAGGAGGTAAAAAAATTTTAAGCAAGAAAGGTTTTTGAATTTCTCGTCTTATAGGAGAGCTAAGTCCCAAGAAATCGAATTTATTTTTCATATACGCCTTCTGTCCGCTTGCAATTTTCGGGTTAGAATTCAGTATAAATTCAAATTCTAAAAGTGTAATGAAATCACTCATTTTTCTATTTTCTTAGAAGCGACTAAGATAAGGTGTTAATTGCTCTTGAATTGTATGAATATGGAAAACGATTAATATCAATTATGTATGGACAATTCAAAGAAAAAACCTGCACACATTGCGCAGGCCTTTTCCTTTATTTATTCAATTTATCGCTTTTCCGCAAATGCTTTTCCCGCTTTCAAAGCTTCAATATTAGCCTGGATGATTTTTTCGCCTTTGCGTAAAAATATTTTGCGTAGTGCCGCTTCTAAAGATTCGAATGGCAAATCGATAAAAGGACTTGCAGCACCCAATATTACAATATTTGAAGAGCGAGGGGAGCCTAGTTCTTTTGCAATTGAATCTGCATCCAGAATAATTGTATTCTTCCTCGATTTAAGCTTATTCAAAACAATTTCAATTTCAGGATAATTCGAAATGTTTACAAAAGGAGTAGAATTAGTTACTATCCAACCATCGGATTTCAAAAAATCTAGATAACGTAGAGCTTCCATGGGTTCTACTGAAAGAATAATATCGGCTTTGCCTTTTGGAATAAGGTCAGAAGAAATAGGATCAGAAGACAATCGGAAATGCGATTGAACAGCGCCACCTCTTTGACTCATTCCGTGAACTTCGGCTTGTTTAATATGTAAATTATTGGCAAGAGCAGCCATTCCTATAGTGGCTGCAATGGATAAAATTCCTTGTCCGCCAACACCTGCTAGTATAATATCTGTTTTCATTTTTTTAAATTTAGGATTAGCGAAGATTTAATTCTGTTATTCTTTTGTTCAGCTCCACATTACGCATAGTTTGAATACATTGACGACGAGGAATAATTACCGACACTCCTTCAAAAGACAATTCTTCACGAATAATTCTTACCATTTCATCATGATTTTTTTTCATCGGAACAAATACACGAATATGTGCCGGATCCACTCCAATACCTTCGCAGATATCCTCAATTTTACCAAGTGCAGCAGAGTCTTGTCCACCAGTCATTCCAGCAGTAAAATTATCCGAGATCAGGATAGTGATAGGCGCTTTCTCATTCACCACATCAATTAATCCGGTCATTCCTGAGTGGGTAAAAGTAGAATCACCTATAACGGCAACGGCCGGAACAATGCCCGCGTCGGAAGCTCCTTTAGCCATTGTGATGCTGGCTCCCATATCAACGCAAGAATTTATCGCATTAAAAGGAGGCAATGCACCTAAAGTATAACATCCAATATCTGAAAAAACACGACCTACTGTATATTCACTTAAAGCTTCATTCAAAGCATTATAAGCATCAATATGACCACAACCGGTACACATAGCAGGTGGCCGAGCTTTAATCATTTCTTTCAATTCAGCATCGTTGAGCAAGGTTTCTTTTTTCTTTTCTTCAAAACCCAGTGCTTGCGCAACAATGTTTGGGTTCAGCTCGCCATCGCGAGGAATACTACCATCCAAACGACCTTTTATATTTTCTTTAGCTGTATATCCTTTTAATACCTCTTCGATCATAGGATATCCATCTTCCAAAACTAAAACCTCATCGCATTCGTTTAAAAGTTTTTCAACCTTTTTGCGAGGCATTGGATATTGACCAATTTTCAATAATGGGTGATTGAATGGCTTGTCTTGAAAGCTCTCCATCAAATAATTATAAGCCAAACCACAAGTTAAAATTCCTAATGTTTTATCTGATCCATCACGATATTCGTTAAAAGGCGAAGTCTCAGAATCTTCAATAAATCCTGAAAAACTATTCAATAATCCTTTGTATTGAACTCTGGCAAAATTGGGGAGTAATACAAATTGATGAGGATTGGAAGGAAGTGAAATTTCATTTTGATCGAGCAACTGTTTTCTTTCAATAGCAGCACGTGAATGTGCTAAACGAGTGGTTATCCTAATCAAAATAGGAACACCTAATCTTTCCGACATTTGAAATCCGGTATAAGCCATATCGTATGCTTCTTGCTGACTCGAAGGTTCCAAAATTGGAATCTGGGCAAACTTTCCATAGTAACGAGAGTCTTGCTCATTTTGAGATGAGTGCATGGAAGGGTCATCGGCAACTGTTACCAATAAACCTCCATTTGTTCCGGTAATGGCTGAGTTCATAAAAGCATCGGCAGCAACATTTAAGCCTACATGCTTCATACATACCATAGCTCTTTTACCTGCATAAGACATCCCTAAACCAGATTCCATAGCCGTTTTTTCGTTAGCCGACCATTTGCTGTGAATGTTTCTTTCTTTTGCTAATTCGTAATGCTGAACATATTCTGTTATTTCGGTGGAAGGAGTTCCCGGGTATGCATATACACCAGACATACCACCATCAATAGCGCCCTGAGCGATGGCTTCAGCACCTAACAATAATAATTTTTGCATTGGTAAAGGTTATTTCGTGATCTCAAAACTATTTTGAGATTTCTTGTGGGCATTTTTTAGTTTACTCGAGAGTTACTCAATCGAGCATCCCAGCCCCTTAGGATTTTGTACAAAATTACAATAAAATTTACTTTCAATTGGATGCTTTTTATAGCAAAATGAAATTTAGATTTGTTTTAAGGAAAGTCGAGAAATCATTCTCCTATTGGTAGGAAATAATATCACGCAAAGGCATAAAGACGCATAGAAAATTTTGAAGAACAATCTAATAAAATCTTGGCGACTTCGCGGCATAGCGAGAGAAAAACATCACGCAAAGGCAAAGGAAAAAGAGAAGAAGGGAAGTTGAGACTTTTTGACATTAAGACTTTTGACCTAAAGATTATAAAGCTCAGAGAACAAATGCACTTCTTAGAAAATTATAATTTCCCTAATACATTCATTCTCTGAAGATAAGTTTTACTTTTCAAAAGCAGAAAAGAAATTTAAATTATTAGACCCTACCAATGATTGGTAATTTTCCCAATCGCCGGAAAAGAAAGCATCAATATCACCAACATATTTTTGAATCGCTTCTTTGGCTTTTTTCATTGCTAATTCTTCACGCAATCCGGGAGCATCAGAATAAGCCATTAAACCCCAAGAAGCCTGCCTAATTACATTAACAAGTCCGTCTTTATCGCGGAAAATACCCTGTACTTTAGGTTGTTCGAGCAATTCTGCAAAAGCATCTAATTGCTTGGATATTTTCTCATGTAAGTCTTTTAATTCCTTGTTTTCGTCTCCTTTTAAAGGATTAATCACCTTTGAAAGACTTTGTACAACTTCGAGTGCATCGCGCACTTTATCGGCCGCTGCAGTTGCTTTTCCAATCTCGGTGTTCATCTCCTTTTGCAAAGCTTCACGAGCCAGCAAATCTTCCATTCTGTATTCCAAACGATGATCGAATTCCACATTTACCTTAGTCGAGTCGGTTTGTCCATTATACGATAGTTTAACCAAATAATCGCCGGGCAAAACAGAACCGCCACGTGGTTCTCTTAAATTGTTCTTTGGCTTGGCTTGATTTGGAAAGCGAACACCTTTTTTGTTGAATCTCCAGTAAAAGCGATTGATTCCTGTTTTTGGGCTTTTCCGAATCTTAGTCATTAATTCGCCACCGGCATCAAAAACCTCAATCAAAACGCTGTCTTTTACTTTTTCAACAGGATTAGCTATAAACGAGATCATCGCTCCTTGCGCCTTGTTTTCTCCGTAGAACAATCCGTCAGCGCCAAAACGCATTCCGGGAGGCTGTTTAAACACATTCATCTCTGCTGATGGAATTGGGAAAAGATAAACCGGTTTATCTAATAAAGCAACACCTTCTTTGGCAAGTTCGCGCAAAGGTTGAATATTGTCAATAATATAAGCCGCTCGACCAAAAGTACCAATAATTAAATCGTTTTCGCGAGGATGAATACGCATATCCATTGTAGAAACGGTAGGATATTTATTGGTGAATTTACTGTATGTTTTTCCGGCATCAATACTGAGGTATAAACCACTTTCGGTGCCTACAAAATAAAGATTCTCTGCTTCAGGATCTTGCACAAAAGATAAAGCATATCCTTTCACTTTTTCCTTACTAAGAATGTTGGTCCATTTTTTACCAAAATCTTTCGTATGAAAAATATAGGGTTCCCAATTGTCTCTTCTATAATCATTTATCACAACAAAAGCTTCGCCTTCGTTATAGGTAGAAGGATGTATTTGTGGAATCCATGAACCCGCAGGAAGACCTTTGATATTTCCAATTTTGTTCACCCAATTTTTGCCTCCATCGGTGGTTAATTGTAAATTTCCATCATCTGTTCCTACCCAAATTACATTTTTATTTAAAGGACTTGGCGCAATAGAAATGATGGTGGTAAAGTTTTCAGCACCCGTAGCGTCAAAAGTCAATCCGCCACTTTCCATCGATTTTTGTTTTGTTGAATCATTTGTGGTCAGATCGGGTGAAATAATTATCCAGGTATCACCTCTGTCGCTGCTTTTATGTAGAAACTGACTACCAAAATAAAGGCCTTTTTCATCAAAAGGATCGGCTGCAATGGCAGCATTCCAATTGAAACGTAAATCGATTCCATCCGGATGAACAGGCTGAACAAATTTACTGAAACCGGTTTCTAAATCATAGCGCATCACATTACCTTGTTGGCTCATGGTAAAACCATAGCGTGAATTGGTTCGGTCGGGAATTACATCAAAACCATCGCCAAAAGAAAGCTCCTGCCAATAGACATTTTGAATTCCTTGCACATTATACACTTGACTTGGACCGCGCCAAGAACCATTGTCTTGCATGCCTCCATACACATTATAAGGTGTTTCCATATCGTAATTGATATGATAAAATTGAGCCAAAGGCAGATTACGAATAAAACGCCAGGTTTTGCCACGATCGCGCGACATAGTTAATCCTCCATCGTTTCCATCAATAATAAAACTGCCATCTGTAGGATGTATATACCAAGCGTGATGATCGGGATGCGCTTTTGCATAAGGCATCATCGTTTTAAAAGTTTTGCCACCATCGTTACTAACATCTACCAGTGAGTGCAAATTGTATAATCTATTTTCATTTTCAGGATCGATATGAATTTCGCCATAATAAAAAGGACGACCACCAATATTTTTATCGGCAACCATTTTAAATTGATGACCACCATCTTCGGAACGATAAAGCGCATTGTGCTTGGATTCAACCAAAGCATAAACCACTTTTGGATTATTGGGAGAAATTCCTAAACCTATTCTTCCAAGCTCTCCTTTTGGTAAACCGTTTTTCTCTTTTAAAAGCTGAAAGTTTTCACCACCATCGTAAGTAACATAAAGGCCAGAACCTTCGCCACCGGATTTAAAAAACCAAGGCTGACGTTCGAATTGCCACATATTTACAAATAATTTGTTTGGATTGGAAGGATCGATAATAAGATCACCCACACCCGTTCTAGTGTTTATATAAAGAATTTTATTCCAGGTTTTACCACCATCAGTTGTTTTAAATAATCCGCGTTCTTCGCTTGGTCCCCAAGCTGAGCCTTGCACACCGACGTAGATGGTTTTAGAATCGCGAGGATCGATAATAATACGATGAATATTGCGGGAGTTTTGCAAACCCATATTATTCCAGGTTTTGCCGCCATCCATACTTTTATAGATTCCATTGCCGCTGCTCTGACTGTTTCTGGGATTTCCTTCGCCTGTTCCGACCCAAATAATATCGGTCGCATTTTGATCGATGGTAAGTGCTCCAACAGAAGCAAAGTCCTGATTATCGAAAATAGGTTCCCAGCTTACACCTCCACTTTCTGATTTCCAGACGCCACCGGAAGCCGTTCCAACAAATATTAAGGAAGGATTTTCTGTTACTACATCAATGGCTGTAACTCGTCCACTCATTCCGGCAGGGCCGATATTGCGCGCCTTGAGGCCGCTAATTTGCTCCATTGTAAGACTTTGAGCAAAAGAAATGCTCGAGATAATCGTCCATACAAGTAGAAGACTAAAACGAAATTTTAGAGATAGATTTTTCATTAATTATTGAGTTTGGTTTTTGATTTGTTTATAAAATTATGATCGGTTTGTTCTAAAAAAAACGATGATTTGTTGTTTTCTGTGCCCAAAGATGAGAAAAACTGATTATAAAACAAAGAAAATTCAGATAGTGATAGGATGACTCCGAATAGTGATACGATGACTCCAAGTCATCGTATCACTATACTTAACCGCGACTCAAGTCATCGTATCACTATAGATCTATAAAACCAACCCATATTCTTCAGCTAATTTTTTATTCACTAAAAGCCCATCTCTTAAACCTGCATAGTCCATTGCCGAGGAAAATTCCCAATCTGATGCCTTTGAAACTAAATTTGCCTTTACAGGATTCTGATGAATATACTGAAAACACACAGAAGGATATTCATGCTCATGGTTTTGCGACTTTGAAATGGTTATTCCGTCACTAAAAATAAAAGAAGGTGTTATTCCTTTGAAGCAATTAATACATTCAGCTTTTGTGTGTGCTTTAAAAAGAGATCCGCTTCGTTTTTCTTGTTTGTTAATTGCTCTTGTATAAGATCTTAACATAACAGCAATGGAATTGTTTAAGGTATTTTTTGGTTTATTGATACGATGACTCGGAGTCATCGTATCAATAAATCCACCTGTAGTCATCGTATCACTTATTTCCCTTAATATTTTCAATGTTTCACTATCCGGTTTTATAAAAACCATCAGATGAAAATGGTTAGGCATCAGACACCAAGATAGAATATCAGCATATGGAGAAATATGCTCTTTTATTTTCTTTAGAAAATACAAATAATTTTCGCGATTAAAAAATATCTTACATCGATTATTACCTTGGTTGTAAATGTGGTAGATGTATTCTTTTTCGAAATCCATAGTGTAATTTTAAGTAGGTAATTTTTAGATAGTGATACGATGACTTTGAGTCATCGTATCACTGGATATACAAATAGCAAAATTTGTCATACATTTAGTCAAAAGATGACTTCGAGTCATCGTTTGACTTGAGAATAATTACCTTATCTTCCTCACCATCCCTTCCAACCCATTTAGTTTAATTTCGTAACAAAGAGCCAATAAACCGCCTAGCTTTCCTTTGGGAAAACCCTTTTGCTTAAACCAAACCAAATACGGCTCCGGCAGATCGATTATTAATCGACCTTGGTATTTTCCAAAAGGCATTTTAATTGTAACCAAATCTATAAGCTGTTGGTTATCAGGTTTTATTTCTTTCATCGTTTTTAGGTTTTGCATTTTATTGATACGATGACTCGGAGTCATCGTATCAATATATTCCCTTTTTCAAAGTCCTCAAAAGAAATACGATAATCGCATCCGCTTTTCCATTCACTGCAACCATAGACTGTTTTTCCTTTTATAATAGTTCCTTTTTTGCATTTTGGACAGACGACAATAGATTCTTTTATTTTTTCCTTTTTAGCTCTTGGTTTTCTCTCCTTTGGCGCTTTGACTTGAGTTTCTTCTATTCCTATATTTTTTTTAACAGGTTTATATTTCACATCTTGCACCAATTGCCTCACCATCTCTTTCATTTCGCCAAGAAATAAAGCAAGATCATATTGACCGCGCTCTATCAAACTTAGTTTTTGCTCCCATTGTCCGGTGAGTTCCGGCGACTTTAGGAGCTCATATTCGATGGTTTGTATCAATTCGACGCCTGTTGTCGTTGGAATTAAAGATTTGCGCTTACGCGTGACATAATTGCGCTTAAACAAGGTTTCAATAATATTTGCTCTTGTAGAAGGTCGCCCAATACCATTTGCTTTCATAAGCTCACGTAGCTCTTCATTTTCCACTTGTTTACCGGCCGTTTCCATGGCTCTCAAAAGTGTGGCTTCTGTATATAATTTGGGTGGCTGTGTTTTTTTCTCAATAATTTCAGGCAGATGAGGTCCTGATTCTCCTAATTCAAAAGAAGGAAGATTTTGTTGTTTTTCCTCTTCTTTTTCGTCCTCCTTATCATCCGATAGGTCATAAAGAACACGCCATCCCGGAATTAAAATTTCTTTACCGCTGGCATTAAACAAATACTCAATAACTTTTCCCTGAACTTTCGTATTAGACACTTCACAGATGGGGTAAAAATTAGCTAAGAAGCGAAAAAGGATTGCTTCATAAACCGCTTTTTCATCTCTTCCTAAAGAACCTGCTTGTATTCCTGTTGGAATAATCGCGTGGTGATCTGTAATTTTGCTATCGTCGAAAACACGCTTGGTCTGAGTTAATCCTTTTTCAAAGATGGGCTGTATTTCTTTCGAATAGCTTTTTAATTGGTTTAAAATGCCGTCAATTTTTGGATACATATCCGCTGGAAGATAAGTCGTATCTACACGAGGATAGGTCACCAATTTCCGTTCATAAAGTGTCTGAACTATTTTAAGTGTTTCATCTGCCGAAAGGTTTAGTTTTTTATTGCAATCGACTTGCAAGGAAGTTAAATCGAAAAGTCGGGGAGAAAACTCTTTCCCCGGATTTTTTGAGAAATCAACAATCTCAAAAACCTGACTGCTAATTTTATCAAGCAGAGCATCTGCTTTTTCTTTTTCTGTAAATCGTCCGCCATCATAATTAAACTGAACATTACGATAGTTCGTTTTTAGCTCCCAAAAAGCTTCGGAATTGAATTTTTCTATTTCCAAAAAGCGATTTACAATCATTGCTAATGTTGGTGTTTGCACTCTTCCTATCGACAAGACGTTTTTTCCGGTTCCGTATTTTACTGTATACAGCCGACTGGCATTAATGCCCAACAGCCAATCTCCAATTGCGCGTGCACTTCCGGCATAATAAAGCCGATCGTAGTCTTTTGAATCTTTTAAATTGGCGAAGCCTTCGCGGATTGCGCTTTCGGTAAGCGATGAAATCCACAAGCGTTTGACAGGTTTTTTATTTCCGGCTTTCTGATATACCCAACGTTGAATTAGTTCTCCTTCTTGGGCAGCATCTCCACAATTGATAATTTGCTCACAATCGACTCTTTGGATAAGCGTTTTAATCACATTGAACTGGCGCAAAGAGCCTTCATTTTCTACCAGTTTTATTCCAAAAGTATTGGGAATAATGGGAAGCCAATTTAAATCCCAAGAACGCAAACGTTTATCATAATCGTGGGGTGCTTTTAGGGTACAAAAATGGCCGTAGGTCCAGCTCACAGCATATCCATTTCCTTCAAAAAAACCTTCGTTTCTAGTGCGCGCTCCGAGCACTTTGGCAAGCTCTTGGGCAACACTTGGTTTTTCGGCAACGCAAAGGATCATAGAAATATATTTTACACAAAAATAGAAAGCTTTTGCTTGCAAAAACCGTTTGAAATGAAAAAGAGAATTATTTGATTATTCTGCATTGCTTAATTTTTCATTCCTTTGTTAAAAAATTGGATAATGGAAAAAATAACTCTGCTAATAAATACGTCTAAAGACTTTGATATAAACAGCTTCAAAATCAAGCTTAATCAATTACAAGCTGCAAATGAAATGGACGTATTGTTGATTTCTTACAAAAATAAAAAGCAAATATTATTATTAGGATTTCCTGTTTTTTCGGTAGAAGATCACGATGATGTTAGTTTTTCGCAGTTACTCAAGTCCATTTCTACCGCCAAATTCTTGTTTTTTAATCCTGCTTTAGATTATCCAAATGATTTTTTTCGGCAAATTTTAAAGCCGAAAGAAAGCCATCAAGAAAGAGCAAAGGGAAGTGTTTGGCAAGAAAGCCTGATTGCTTTACAACAAAGTCATTATGGCCTTTGTACTGTCCAAATGCCATCAAATAAGACCTTTGATTTTTTAAATGAGTCGGTGCTTTATACAAAAACTGAAGTAGGAACTTTAAATACAGACAAGCTGAGTGTTCATCCGGAATCCGCCACGGAACTTTATCGGTATGCTGCAAAAAAGAAATTGAACTTTGTTTCCTATGCTCCGGTAAGGAAAAAGATTGCTTATTATTTGCATTTTGCTGATTTGATAATAGCTTGTCAAAATCAAGCACAGAAACAGTTTAAACTATTTCCTGCATTTTTTGTTTTGTTCTTTTTGATTTTTGGTGTTGGAGGCGCATTCAATACCACTTTTCTTTTGGTTTTTATAGTGGGGATGAGTGGCTATCTGTTGGCCATTACAATGGAGTCTTTTGGTCTGTCAACCATCAAAAAAAATGGTGGGCTATTGCCCATTCT
>JAGGUP010000011.1 GCA_021158405.1 Bacteroidales bacterium | reverse complement strand
TCGATCTTTCACCACTTCTTTCAGAATCCGTTTTTCTATCTCGTCTGTCATCCGATTTATGGAATTCTCTTCTGGGCTCACGACTTTTGGAAGGATAGCTCGATCTTTCACCACTTCTTTCAGAATCTGGTTTTCTATCTCGTCTGTCGTCGGATTTATGGAATTCTCTTCTGGGCTCACGACTTTTGGAAGGATAGCTCGATCTTTTACCACTTCTTTCAGAATCCGTTTTTCTATCTCGTCTGTCGTCGGATTTATGAAATTCTCTTTTGGGCTCACGTCTTTTAGAAGGATAGCTCAATCTTTCGCTATCTGATCTATTCGATTTCCTATCATCAGTCTTATCAAACTCTTTTCTAGGTTCTCTAGTTCTGTGTTTTGAACGGGATTCTAATTCCCATTCACTTTTTGTTTTGCCTTTGAATTTGGTGTTTTTTCCTTCTTTGTCCCAGTCGTCTTTCCTTCTATAAGCAGGGCCTTTGGTCATAGGCTCTCCACTTTTGTTCTCCTCACCTTGATAATTCTGGTATTTTTCTTTTTTACTGCCTACGTAGATTTCAAATTTTTCATAACGACATTCAAGAGGACCATTATAGAGCTCCAATTTTTGAGAAGGGTATAAGCCGATTTGTTTTAGAGCAATAATGTCTGAACTAATAATCCAAACGGTATAACCACCGTATTTTCTTTTCATTGTATCACCCATGCTGCGGTATAATTCAACAATATCTCGCGTTTGAATACGTTCGCCATAAGGTGGATTGCAGATCATAAATCCTGGAGCTTCAGGAGGAGTAAATTCCTGCATAGGAAGCTGTTCTATTTGAATATCTTTTTGAAGATGAGCAGATTGAATATTTTTTTCAGCCACGGTAATCATGCCGGAAGCCAGGTCAGTTCCAACGATTTTAAAATCAATATCCTTTTGCTTGGCAAGAGCGTCAAATTTAATTTCTTTCCATAGATCGGCATCAAAATCTTTGAAATTGAAAAAACCAAAATAATCGCGGTAAATAGCTGGTGGAATGTCCATTGCTATTAAAGCTGCTTCGATGAGCAATGTTCCAGATCCACACATAGGATCTACAAAATGACTGTTTTTATCCCATCCGCTGAGCAAAATCATGCCGGCTGCCAAAACTTCATTCAATGGAGCCGATCCTGCACTTACTCTATAGCCACGCTTGTGCAAGGAAATATTCGAAGTATCCAAAGAAACTGTGCAAATATCGTTTTGAATAAAAATACTAACGCGAAGAGTAGGCCGTGTTGTTTCAACATTGGGTCTTTGCTTGAATTTAAAAACAAACTGATCTGCAATGGCATCTTTTGTTTTTAAAGCAGCATATTGCGAATGATTAATTTTAGAATTGCTAAGCGTTGCGTCTATTGCAAAGGTGTCATCCAATCCCATAAGTGTTGACCAATCGATGCTGCGGATACCTTTATATAAAGCTAATTCGTCTTCTGCAGGGAATTCCGCAATGGGTTTTAATATCCGAATAGCTGTTCGGCACCAATAATTGGCGCTGTAAAGGTCTTTTAAATCACCTTTAAATGAGACAGCTCTATTTAAAACTTCTACTTCTTCTATCTGTAAATCACGAAGTTCTTGCGCTAAGACTCCTTCCAGTCCTGCAAATGTTTTAGCAATGTATAAATCTTTCAATGGCTAGGCTTTAAATTTTTTGCAAAGGTAATCTTTTCTTATCCTTGTTTAGACTTAAAACTTTTTTTGATAAATATGGCAATAAGGAGATCCTCCTTTATTTTTATAATAGTCTTGATGATAATTTTCTGCTTTCCAGAAAGTGGCTGCCGGCTTTAGTTCTGTGGCTACTTTATAGCCGTTTTTTTTCAGTTGTTCAATTAAATTTTCAGCTGTTTTCTTTTCTTTCTCAGAGCAATAAAAAATGGCTGAACGGTATTGAGTTCCTATGTCCGGACCTTGCCGATTTAATTGACTCTGATCGTGGATTTCAAAAAATAATTTAGTCAATTCTTCAAAGCTAATTTTATTGGGATCGAAAACAACTTTTGTAGTTTCTGCATGACCCGTATTTCCTGTGCAAACTTGCTCGTAGCTTGGTTTGTCACGATGACCTCCCATAAAACCAACTTCCGTTGAGATAACGCCTTCTTGTTTTTGAAAATGGTATTGAGTTCCCCAAAAACATCCACTTGCAAAATAGGCTGTATCATAGTTTTCTGAAGGCATTTTAACAGCTTCAAAAGTGAGTGAAATAGAATTTACACAGTGGCGAATATTTTTCTCTGTAAATTGTTCACCCTCAAAAATATGTCCAAGATGAGCGCCACAGTTGGAGCATAAGATTTCTGTTCTTCGGCCATCGGCATCAAGTTTCCTAACTATAGCGTCGGGAATCTCATCATCAAAACTCGGCCAGCCACAATGTCCGTCAAATTTATCTCCAGACTTATAAAGTGCTTCGCCACATCTTTTACAATTATAAGTGCCATCTTGCTTATGTTCGTTGTAGATTCCGGTAAATGCTTGTTCAGTTCCTTTGTGCACGATCACACGTTCTTCATCTGCTGTTAAGGGTTTGTATTTCGATTTGTCCTGACTTTTTGCATCCATAAGGCTTAGAATAAATAAAATTGATATTAGTATACTTTTTTGCATATGCAAAGTAACGGAATAATGATTTTATCTGGGATTAATAAAATTTAAAAAGCTGTTAAAAAAATAGCAATAAAAACTTGACATCAGGTATTAAAATATTGTATTATTGTGATATTAAAATAACATCATAATAAATCATAAAATTATAAATCATGAAAGAAGAAAAAAAGTTTAATCCATCATCAGGTTATGGCATGTTGTTTTTAACCTTGATTTTAATTATTGCTCCAATTC
>JAGGUP010000150.1 GCA_021158405.1 Bacteroidales bacterium | reverse complement strand
CGCATATTTAAAATATTTCAACGTTTGCATTTAGCAGAAGAGTATGAAGGAACAGGAATTGGATTGGCTATGGTAGCAAAAGCTGTGCAGCGTATGAACGGAAAAATTTGGGCGGAAAGTGAATTGGGAAAAGGAAGTTGTTTTTATGTGGAAATAGAAAAATAGGAAATAGTTGAGTGAGGAAAGTAGTTGAGTGAGGAAAGTAGTTGAGTAAGTTGAATGAGGAAATCCCTACTCCCCACTTACCATACTTACCCATTTACTATACTCACCCACTTAACAACTCAACAAAACATAAAAAGTGAACGAAACAAAATCGACATTTGAAACTCTGGAAGTTTGGAAAAAAAGCAGAGGGTTCCGAGTTGAAATCTCAAAGCTTGTTAAGCGCTTTCCAAATGAGGAGAAATACAAACTGTTAGACCAGATGATTCGTGCATCGCGATCAGTAACAGCTAATATAGCAGAAGGTTATGGAAGATTTCATTATCAGGAAAATATACAATTCAATAGACAAGCCAGAGGATCGCTTTAAGAATTGGTTGATCGCTTAACGGTAGCTCTTGATGAAAATTATATTGATAATGAAGTGTTTAGTAAAATGAAAAACGAAGTGTTTGAAATTATAAAATTGATATATTAAGTATTTGAGGGAAAGGAAAGAAGCTAAGTAAGGTAAGTTGAGTAAACTCACCTCACTCACCCACTTACCCACTTAACAAATAAAAAACAATGACAGAAAGATACAAATACAAGCCCATTCTCCTCGTTGAGGATAATCCCTTAGATGTAGATCTAACGCTTCGTGCTTTTAAAAAAAGAAACCTTGTCAATCCAATTCAGGTGGCCAGAGATGGTGCGGCGGCTCTAGAATATATAGAAAAATGGGATGCCGGCGAAGAAGTTCCTCTCATTATATTGCTCGATTTAAACCTTCCTAAAGTGAACGGTTTAGAAGTGTTGGAGACGATCAAAAAGCATCCTATATACAAAGCCATTCCAATAGTGGTTCTAACGTCTTCTTCAGATAATAAGGATATTAAAACCGCTTATACTTTGGGAGCCAATTCGTATATTGTAAAACCGGTAAATTTTGATAAATTTGTAGATGTAGCGACTCAGATTGAATTATACTGGAATGTATTGAATGAGCCATCGATATAAAACAATTTTTTGCTAAAAAAAACCCTATGCAAAGGATACTATATCTTGAAGACAATTCTGTTGACGCCGATTTGGTTGGTAGAGAAATAAAAAAACATTGGCCCAATGTAGAGCTAAAAACGGTTAATCATATAGCAAAAGCAAAGCAACTTATTCTTTCTAAGACTTATTTTGATTGTGCTCTTTTCGATTTAAAATTGCCCGATGGGAATGGCATGGATTTATTAAGCGAGTTGCGTGCCGAAAAATGCGATCTGCCTATCATTATTCTTACCGGAACAGGTTCGGAAGAAATAGCCACTACCGCTTTAAAAGCAGGTGCAAATGATTATATTCCAAAAAAAGCAGGCTATCATAAAATTGTACCTGAACAAATTGAATTTACGGTTAATCAGGCTCCTACAAACAGACAAGATCTTTCTGTTTTGTATGTAGAACATCATAAAAGTGATGCAGATTTAACGTATCGTCATTTTAAAAAGCATGCTCCTTATATTCATCTAACAAGAGTTTCCTCCGGTGAAGCAGCATTAGAACTCTTACCTAAAGAGAAGGACCATTCCTGTAAGTACGATGTGCTTTTACTCGATTATCGTTTACCGGGTTTAAATGCACTTGGACTTAGCAAAATAATAAGACTCGAGCGCAAAATTTCAATCGCTATTGTTATTGTTACCGGCCAGGGAGATGAGAACACAGCTGTTGAGGCGCTTAAAATTGGTGTAGACGATTATATTATTAAGCACGATAATTATTTGCTTCGTTTGCCTTCTGTTTTAACCAGTGCTTATCGTCATAAGGAATTAGAGCGACAACATAAAATTCTAAACCAAAGCGAAACAAAATATCGTCTTTTGGCCGATTATGCCGCCGATTGGGAATATTGGATCAATCCGAAAGGAGAGTATATTTACAATTCACCCGTTTGTGAAAAAATCAGCGGATATCCGCCAGAGGCTTTTGAGAAAAATAAAGATCTATTAGCCGAAATTACGTTTCCGGAATATCAGGAAATGGTTAAGAAACACTTTTCTCAGGGAATAAAAGAAATACATAAACCCATCGAATTTAAAATTCTAACAAAAGAGGGAAAAGAAAAATGGATCAGCCATTTTTGTCAGGCCGTTTATGATAATGACAATAACTATGCAGGTATGCGTGGCGTAAATAGAGATATTACGGAGCGCAAAAGAGCTGAACAAATTCAGCAGGTTATTCTGAATATTTCAAATGCCACCCAAAAAGCAGATGATTTAGCAGAAACCATGCAAATTATCCAAAAAGAATTGGGACTTTTGATGGATACTCAAAATTTCTTTGTTGCACTTTACGATGATGAAACAGATCAAATTCACCTGCCTTATTATCAGGACGAAAAGGATAATATTGTCGATTTTCCTGCAGGAAAAACACTTACAGGTTTAGTTATTAAACGAGGCAAATCAATTTTAATAGATAATAAAAAAGCCTTAGAATTAGAAGAGGAAGAGAAGATTGAAAGAATTGGTTTTGACGCTGCTATTTGGCTAGGTGTTCCGCTAAAAATAAAAGGAAAAGTAACAGGTGCTTTTGTGGTGCAAAGCTATACAGATCCAAATGCTTATGACGAAAAGGATAAAGAAATTTTGGAGATTGTCTCGCATCAAATAAGTATTTCCATTGAGCGAAAACAAGAGGAAGAAAAACTAATGGCCGCTTTAGAAGCTGCTAAAGAATCTGATCGTATTAAAACAGCTTTTCTGGCCAATATGTCGCACGAATTAAGAACGCCGCTCAATGCAATCATTGGTTTTTCAGATTTAATTGATGAAGATACCAAACCTATGGAAAGTGTCGATTTTGCAAAACTCATTAACAGAAGCGGTAAAAATCTTTTAGCGATAGTAGATGAGATTTTTGAGATGACGTTGGTAGAGCAAGACCAAATAGATTTAACAATGAGTAAAATGCCAGTACAGCTCTTTATAGACGATATTTATCAAACTATTTTAAATAGGCAAAAGAATCTGGGAATTAAATCCATTATAATTGATAAAGAAATACGTGGAATAGATTTGAATACAGAATGTAAGGCAGATTTTAATAAGTTGAAACAGGTATTTTTAAACTTGTTGGGCAATGCTTTGAAGTTTACGCATGAAGGATTTATTCGATTTGGCGTGTTTCTTTCTGAAGATGCCAACGATCTTGTGTTTTTTGTAGAAGATAGCGGAATAGGAATTCCCAAAGAATTGCACCAGAGTATTTTTGATCGGTTTAAGATTGCCGACGAAAGTCTTACCCGACAATATGGAGGCATAGGAGCCGGTTTATTTATTAGCAAGAAACTGGTTACTCTTATGGGCGGAGAAATATGGGTGGAAAGCGAAGAAGGAAAAGGAAGCACATTTTATTTTAAAATCCCACATAAAAAATAAAAAAATGGAAAAAGAAATACTCATTTTAATTGTTGAAGACGAAAAGGTAAATTGTGAACTTTTAGAAATACTTTTAACGCGTAAGAAACTACCATACCTATTGGCCTACACGGGAATGGATGCGCTCGATTTGTTTAAAAAACATCCGGAAATCGATTTGGTTTTGCTAGATATAAAGTTGCCTGATATTAGCGGTGAAGACGTTTTGAAGGAGATGAAAGCCCTTCGGCCGGAAATTCCTATTTTGGTTCAAACAGCTTATGTTTTTGATACCGATCGCGCTCATTTTTATGAACTTGGTTGCGATGATTATATTAAAAAACCCATATTTAAAGATGTTTTCTACGAAAAGGTAAGTCATTGGCTGAAGAGGGAGATCTAAGGAGATAGGGAGACGAAGGGAAAATGAGAAGCGGAGACTTTTTGACTTTAAGATCTTTATTATAAAAAAACATCTTAGCGGCTTGGCGAGAAATAATAGCACGCAAAAGCGCAGAGACGCAAAGGAGAAAGTTAATTTGAAATCATTTTTTACACATAACACATAGCACATAGCGGCTTGGCGGCTTAGCGGCTTGGCGAGAAATAATAGCACGCAAAAGCGCAGAGACGCAAAGGAGAAACAGAATACCAAAGTAAAATCATTACAAAACACCTTAGCGGTTTAGTGAGAAACAATAGCCAATTATGACTGAAAATGAAATCTCCAAGATTATTGTAGACACCAGCTATCATATTCATGTTGAGCTTGGTCCTGGATTACTAGAATCTGTTTATGAAGAAATTCTATATCATGAACTTCTCGATCAAGGATTAAATGTAGAGCGCCAAAAAGCGATACCTGTTATTTGGAAAGATAATAAAATGGGAATTGGCTTTAGGGCAGATTTGATAGTTGAAAACAAAGTTATTATTGAACTGAAGTCAGTAGAATTTATTGCACCTGTTCACCCCAAACAACTATTAACTTATTTAAGGCTAACCGGATTGAAATTAGGTTTGCTCATAAATTTTAACGAAAAACTAATTAAGGATGGGATAACACGAATTGTAAATAATCTATAATTCGACTCTTAGCGGCTTGGCAAGAAATAAATAGCACGCAAAGGCGCAGAGACGCAAAGGAAAAAGGAGATAGGGAGACGAAGGGAAAATGAGAAGCGGAGACTTTTGACTTTAAGACCTTTATTATAAAAAAACATCTTAGCGGCTTGGCGGCTTGGCGAGAAATAATAGCACACAAAGGCAGAGACAAAGAAAAAATACTAAAACATAAAGCATTAATTCACTCCAACAGCCGTATCATCTCCACGAGAATCGGCTCCACCTTGCAGAGTGCCATCTGGTAAAACAAGAACAGCATCCATTTTTCCAATGGCTGAACGAGACTCCATTTTATGACCCATTCCTTGAAGCTGATTAAGAACCAAAGAATCTAAACCATTCTTTTCGTATAAAATAATATCGGGCATCCATTGCGAATGTGTTTTTGTTGCATTCACAGCTTCTTGCATATTCATATCAAATTCTACTACATTTAATATAGTTTGATAAACAGCTGTGATAATAGTTGCTCCGCCCGGACTACCAACAACCATAAATAATTTCCCATCTTTTTCAAGAATGGTAGGCGTCATCGAGCTTAACATCCGCTTTTCAGGGGCAATGGCATTGGCTTCGGCTCCCACCAAACCAAACTGGTTGGGCACTCCTGGTTTAGCACTAAAATCGTCCATCTCATTATTCAAAAAGAAACCTGCTTTTTCGACAAATACTTTGGAACCAAAATTTCCATTCAATGTGGTCGTTATTCCGATGGCATTTTGATCTTTATCTACAATGGAGAAATGCGTTGTTTCGATACTTTCAATAATTTCAACTTCTCCACTTTTGATATCTTTGGAATCCGTTTTCTTATCCATTTGAATATCAGAGAACCGATTTTCCAAATAATCATCATCCAATAACATATCCATCGGAACATCAAAAAAATCGGAATCACCTAAATAAGTTGCTCTGTCGGCATAAACACGCCTTTCGAGTTCCGTCATAATATGAATGCTTTTTGCCGAATTATGTCCGAATGCAGCCAAATCATACGCTTCACTTCCCTTTAAAAGCTGAAGTAAAGCAATTCCGCCACTTGATGGAGGAGGCATAGAAATTACATTGTACTCTTTGTATTTGCCTTCAACGGGTTTTCTCCAGACAGATTGGTAAGCATCAAAATCTGCTTGCGTAATAATTCCATTATTTGCATTTACCTCCGCTAACATCGATTTCGCGGTTTTACCCTCATAAAATCCTTCACGTCCTTGATCTTGGATTAATTTTAAAGTTTGGGCCAGTTCAGGGAGAATAATTTTTTCGCCGGTTTGCCATTTTCCGCCATTGAAAAAATAGGTGGAGCTATCATTGGCTTTTAAAAAGTCTTTTTGATAATCATTCAGTTTTTTTGCTTCATTTTCGGTTAAAACAAACCCATTTTCGGCTAAATCAATAGCGGGTTGAATAAGTTCTTCGAAAGGCAAAGAGCCTAATTTCTTATGTAATTCAATCATCCCATCAACAGAACCAGGAACGCCAGTTGAAAGTACTCCAAAAGAAGACAGCTTTGGAATAACATTTTGATCTTCGTCCAAATACATATCATAAGTAGCTGCCAAAGGTGCTTTTTCACGAAAATCGAGAGTACCGGATTCTCCATTCGCTTTGCGATAAACAGCAAAACCACCACCAGCAATATTTCCTGCGCGAGGATAAACAACAGCTAAAGCAAACTGCACACCAACAGCGGCATCAAAGGCATTTCCACCTTGCTCTAAAATTTGTGTTCCAACTTTTGAAGCAAGCGGGTGAGCCGTAGCAACCATTCCTTTTTTCGCTTCAACAGCTTGTTTTATGTTTAGTTGATTCGTTTGCTTTTTTTGATTTGAAGTACAGGAAACAACAAATAAAATTAGAATTAGAAATCTTAATTTTTTCATGAAGATAATTTTGATAGAATGAGACTATTAGAAACACGTTTTTTTGCGTGTTAAAACAGTATGTATATTATTTTATTGGGAATAATTGACCCGCCAAAGATATTCAAAACCATTGAGGGAATAAAATATTTAAGAGAGCTATAGATAAAACAGAGGGCATGAACATCATACCCTCTGCTTTGAAAAAAGTGTTTTTACTTCAAGTTTAAACTTACTCTAGCGAATAGAAATCTACCGCCAATTCCAAATTGCTGGGCAGAACGAGACCAATTGTATCGACCTGAGCTCATATTGCTGTATGCAGGATCCATAGCCTCAGGATACACGTCAAACAGGTTATTTGCTCCTACAGTTAAAGTTAAAGATTCCGTTGCTTTATAGCCAACAGATAAATCAGTAACTACTCTTGCCCCGTAAACTTGTTGCCTATCAATATGACTTGAAACCTCAGTAACTTCACCAAAATAAACGTTTCTTAAGAAAATGATAAATTTATCAGAAGTAAGTGCATTGGTTAGGTTTATTTTTGTATGAGGGACAGCTTCTTCAAGATACAATCTGCTTTGTTCGTTAAAATAAGTGTCTACTAAACCTGCATCTTCTAATACTTTAGAGGCTTTTATGTCGCCTACACGTCTTGTTTGAGAGAAAGTACCGGCCAAATCGTTCTTAAGTTTCCATTTGCTTCCCAACAAAAGATTTTGAGTAATTACGATATCTAGACCTTTAGATTTAGTGTCTATCGCATTTGCGAAAAACGAAGCTGCAGTAGCATTTGCTAAACTTAACAAATTATCCAGTTCTGTTCCAGTACCAGGTCCTTTAAACTGTCCTGTATAAACAATTCTATCGTTAATTTTAACAAAATATCCATCTACTGTAATTGATATATCTGCACTTGGAATTTTAGCCGTTAGACCTGCAGAAATACTTGATGAAGTTTCTTGCTTCAATTTGGGTATTCCGAGTAATTGAGCAGCTCTACTGTCGTTAGAAAACGTACCAACTTCCATGGGCTCACCATCAGAGAAAACAGTAGAAGTAGAATTGAAATTAATCTGATGCAAAGATGGAGCCCTAAATCCTGTATTAGCTGCAGCTCTAAGATTAATGTTTTCATTAAGCTTTAAACGTGTAGCCAATTTAAAATTAATGGTTGATCCAAAATCGCTATAATTTTCATAGCGAGTAGCAAAACTGGCTAAGAATGAATCTGAGAAATCGGCTTCAACATCAAAATATCCAGCAATACTATTGCGACCACGTGATAGTTCGTTAGCTGGAGAAAATCCAGGGAAAACTTGAGAACCACCAGATCTTGAATTTCCAAAGAAATCTTGGGCTGGTATTTGAGTTGGTAAAGTAATACGTTCTCCTTCAGCAGTATATTGTGTATAAGAAGCTTCTTCGCCTGCAATAATTTGATAATTTTCTAATCTGTATTCTGCACCAAAAGCAATGTTCACGCCATTTAGAGCTTCATCAAAAAATTGATTTAAATCTAAATTAGTGGTGTTTTGTGCAAAAGAAAATCCTCCGGCATCGAATAAATTTGGAGATGCGTTTTGTAAGGAAGCGTTAAAGGTATTTCCTATGGTATATAAAAAGGTGTTTTTTCCATAGGTATTGCTGAAATCAACATTCCAGTTTCCTGCTTTGCCTTTAATGCCAATAGCAATAGATTGGTCTTTAACTAAAGAATTAATCTCTGGTAGAAAACCATTGATATAAGCAGGAGTATAGGTTCTGCTCTGGTATGGAAGTCTATAAAAACCTGCTGAATTTCCTTCTCTTGAACTGATTCCGGCAAAAGAATATAATTTCCAACCAAGATTATTCAAGGGCATTGAAAAATTAGCAAATAAACGGCCACCTCTTAAGGCAGACTGACCAATTCTCATATTGTAGTCGCTTCTTTCTTGTCCTCTTGCTGCTAATTCTGCTTCGGTAGCATCGTCCCCTAAAACGTCTTGTAGTTCACTTTTAGAGCTTGCTCCATTTAGGTTTATTCCAGCCATATTTGCATAGGTAATCACATCACTTACATCATCATCTAATAAGTTAGAAATATCATAGCCGTCATTAAAAGCAACTCTTTCTACAGTATTATACAAATTAAAGATTTTTCCTTCATATTTATTCATTCGGTTGTATGCATTTCTAACGTCAAAATCTCCGGAAAAATTGATATAACCACCTTTATCTCCAATACGAAGTCCATAACTTGCTGCAACATTTGTTGTTTCGCCATCTACTCCACCTGTTTGTCCATTAGCGTTTTTTGTGTGATTTGCACCTGTAGTTACAGTGGTTGTCAATTCGTTAACGGTATTATTCAAAACAATATTAATAACACCAGCAATTGCGTCAGAACCGTATTGAGCGGCAGCACCATCGCGTAAAACTTCAATTCTTTTAATAGCTGAAGCAGGAATAGCATTTAAGTCAGTTCCTACACTGCCTTTTCCAAAGGTTCCGTTAACATTAACTAAGGAAGAAGAATGTCTTCTTTTTCCATTAACTAAAACCAAAACCTGATCAGGGCCTAAACCTCTTAATGAAGCAGGATCGATATGGTCTGTACCATCAGCTACAGTTTGTGTATTGGAGCTGAAAGAAGGAGCCACGTAATTTAAAATTTGATTAAT
Source organism: Bacteroidales bacterium (assembly GCA_021158405.1). Classification (GTDB taxonomy): domain Bacteria; phylum Bacteroidota; class Bacteroidia; order Bacteroidales; family UBA12170; genus UBA12170. The sequence goes on along the minus strand of JAGGUP010000150.1, from coordinate 17,657 downwards.
ATTTACTTGAGGTCCCATGCTTTGAATCTCTTTCATGTCAATTATATCAATAGGAACAGGGCTCTCAACTACTGTTCTATTCGGATTACGAGATCCAATAATAATAACTTCGGCTAGATTAACACCGGAATCGAGCTGGATGTTTAAGCTTGTTCCTGTGACTTCAACCTCTTGGGTTTTGAACCCGATATATGAGACCACTATAATTTGACCCTTCAGAGCACTCAATGAAAAATTTCCATCCATATCTGTGGATGTTCCTGTTGTAGTGCCTTTAATAACTAATGAAACTCCCGGCAAAATGCTGCCGTCATCCAGACTGGTAACCGTTCCGGTTACTGTCAGTTGTGCAAAAATACTTTGAATGCCTAAAAAGCCAATCAAAGCAATCATTAAAGTAATTTTTTTCATAAGAAATAAATTTTTGTTTATAATATATTAGGTTTAAGGTTTTACATCTAATACTAAAATATTTGAGATTTCTTCATAAACTTTGTTAAATATTTGCCAAAGTTAATTTTTATTTTAAATAAAGCAATTGTAACTAGTCAGTGTGCAAATTAGCAATAACATTTGGAGAGCTAACAACATTTTGATCATTTTTGATTATTGTATCTTGTAACTGATCTTAGAACAGCAAATATAAAAGCTCCGTTTGGCGATTTAAACTGGTCTGATATCTTTTGTTTTACTTTGATATTTCTTATTGCTCTTTCTGATGAATTATTGTCAGGTGGCACTTGTGGCATATGAAGAAATGTAAAAATATAATCTCGGCATTTTACCATTCTTTTTTGAAAGGTAATGAGCTTTTTATGATTTGTCGGTAACAAGAAATTTAATAATCTGTCTAATCGTTTTTCTATAGCTTTACGTTTAGGGCTTGTTGCGAAATAACTACTTGGTTCATTTTTCTTTTTAAATCTAAAGCCGTTATTAAAAGTGTTTTACAAACTTTACTCCATTTATGATTGTGCTTTTCGCTCAGATAATTTAATTCCCTTAATAAATGAGCTATGCAAATCTGATGTGACAAAGCATTTGTGTTAAAATGACTTCTCCAGCAATCGTGTACCAATACAGCATTTTCAAATCCTTTTTCAAAATTTTCGGTGATGCTTCTCTGAGCTTTGTTATCAGTTATTGTAATAAATGTGGCATCATCATTTTGCCATACCCAAGCCCAATGTTTAGCACCTGCAGTATTACTATTTTTATCCAAAAGAGGAAGCTTAACAGTTTGTTTTTGTGAATATTATAGGGAAGTGTTAATTAGGCAATCCAAATCGTTTTAATATTCACAAACTCTTTAATGCCGTAATGAGAAAGCTCACGTCCATAACCGGATTTTTTAATGCCACCAAAAGGTAAGCGAGGATCGGATTTTGTCAAGCCATTGATAAAAATGCCACCACTTTCAATTTGGCGAGCTAGTTTTTCGGCTTTGACTAAATCTTTTGTCCATAAACTACCGCCCAAACCAAACTCAGAGTCGTTGGCAAGTTGGATTGCTTCTTCTTCGTTTTTGAAAGTAAAAATACTAAATACAGGGCCAAAACTTTCTTCAGAGTAAAGTTTCATACCGGGTTTTAGGTTTCCGATGATTGTGGGCTCATAAAAATAACCTTTCTCTTCGATAAATTTCCCACCACGAATTAGTGTTGCGCCTTGTTTTACTGTTTGATCGACCTGAGCATGTATTTCTTCTCTTAAATCGGCGCGAGCCAATGGCCCAACTTGAATTCCTTTTTCTAAAGGATTTCCAATTTTCAAGGAATCCAATTCTTTGTTTACGAGCGAAATAAAATCTGTCAGTATAGTTTCATCGATAATAAATCGTTTAGCGGCAATACAACTTTGTCCATTGTTTAGCATTCTGGCTTGAACAGCCACCTTGGCTGCTTTATCAATATCCGCATCTTTAAGGATGATAAAGGCATCGGCTCCACCTAATTCGAGAACTAGCTTTTTTATTTGTTTGCCCGAAATCATGGCAACTTGGCTTCCGGCATATTCGCTACCCGTAAGCGTGCACGCTTTAATTTTTGGGTTTTTGATAATCTTTTCAACCTGATTGCTTTTCACCACAAGGTTTCGAAATAGATTAGGAGAAAAACCGGCAAGTTGAAATACCTTTTCAATATCTGCAGCGCAACCTTGTACATTGCTGGCATGTTTTAAAACGGCAGCATTTCCTGCCATTAATGCAGGAGCTGCAAATCGAAAGACTTGCCAAAACGGGAAATTCCATGGCATTATCGCTAAAACAATACCAATAGGTTCAAAACTAACAAAGCTTTTTGAAGCATCTGAAGCAATGAGTTCATCAGCTAAAATATTTTCGGCTTCTTGAGCATAATACCCACAAACCCACGCTGATTTTTCAATTTCCGCCAATGATTCTGAAAGTGGTTTTCCCATTTCGAGACTCATCGTTATAGCAAATTCTGTTTTGTGTTCACGCAAAACATTAGCCGCATTCAGCATTAAATTCTTCCGATAGGAGAAAGTTGTATTTTTCCATATATGCCATGTTTTATCAACCTCATTGATAATGTCTTCTACTTCAATAGTAGAATATTCTGCATATTCCTTCAATAACTCCCCATTAGTGGGGTTTATGCTTTTCATTTTATTGATTATTTGATCGGGTGTTTCCGATTTGCAAAATAAGCTAAAATAGTGAGCAAAATCAATAAGGTAAGCGAATAAAACACAAAGTTGGGGATTGGCACAGGATCACCTTGACCATAAGAGTGCAGCCCTGAGAGGTAATAGTTTACCCCAAAATAGGTCATTAATACACTGAAATAAGAAAATATACTTCCTACATTTAAAGCATATATACTTTTAAGTCCGGGAATCATTCGCATGTGCAATACAAAAGCATAAATTAGAATAGTAACCAAAGTCCAGGTTTCTTTTGGATCCCAGCCCCAATATCGTCCCCAGGATTCATTCGCCCAAATTCCGCCTAAAAAGGTGCCAATAGTAAGCAAATAAATTCCGGCGGTCAAGGTAGCTTCGTTAATCCTGCTCAGCTCTTTTATCTTGATTTGAATGCGTTCGCTATTTTTCTTTGTTTGAAGCAACATGAAAATCAGAATCAATATTCCTAAAAAGCCACCTAAAGCTAAAAAGCCATAACTTGCTGTAATAACTGCCACGTGAATAGTCAGCCAATACGATTTTAAGACAGGGACCAGATTCGTGATTTCGGGGTTCATCCAGCTTAGGTGTGCTACAAATAAAATTAAGAAAGTAAGAATAGAAGTGGCTCCCAGTGCTATAGGTGCTTTTTTGTAAAAAGAAATACCTGCCAGCATGCTTGCCCAACCAATAAAAATCATCGATTCGTAACCATTGCTCCAAGGAGCATGCCCTGCAATATACCAGCGCATAATTAATCCACCTGTTTGCGCAAGAAAAGCTAAAAACAATATGGAAACTAAAATGTTAATTCCCCATTTAAATCTGTATTGAGGCCAAAGAATTCGAATAAATAATAAGACCAATAAAATAAAACCGACTAAACCATAAAGGAAAGCGAGTTGCTTGAAGATATCAAAGCGATTATACAAAATCTCCAAATCGAAATGAGCATTGTCTTTTATTTCTTCGGAAGCAAATTTTTGCTGATAAGAATTGATGGCAGTCAGATAAAAATCGGCATCTTCCCATTGATTAGTTGACATTCCTTTTTTAAGCGCATCTGAATAATAAGCGACTACTGATTTTACAAAGGTGGAATCTTCGGAGGAGAATTGAGCGAAATTATCATTTGGGTTTTTCCAGGCTTCATCCGGATGACCGGGAACCGGAAAAATATTAAGAAAATGCCCATTTGCTGCCATATAAAATACATTTACGCGTTCATCAACGGTAATAATATCTTTATCAAAAGTGCTGCGCTGTGCTGGATTTTTCCGGTAGGCTTCATCCACATATTTGCTTAGTTTATAACTGGAATTAGCAAAAAAATCGTTAAAGGATGCCCGTGGATTGTTATTTCCAATGATTTCCTTGAGTTGGTCATTTGAGACTTTAATTAAGTCCTGACGCATCCAAAAAGCGGGGTCTGTCATCAATCCTAGCATAACTTGTTCAGGACTTAATCCTTTGAAATTACTTAAGCGACTAAATTTTCTGAATGTTTCGCTGCTTACGGAGTTCATAGGTTTAAAACGTCCATTATGTCCTTGAACGATTAATTTATTGAACTTTTCGAGCTGTTGCGCCGGTATTTTTTCAATTTTCTGGATGTTGTTTTGTGCCGATGCAGAGGTGACTGGTAGTAAATTTAAACTTACAGTCATTAGGATGGCTAGAATAAATACGCCGGCGTTTTTCTGACGGATTAAAAACTGAAAGCGTGTGTTTTTTTCAAAAACTGCTAAAAACATGGAGAGCATCATTAGACCATAACCCAAATAAGTAATTATCATGCCCCACCAATCGTGATTTACAGATAAAATAGTGCCGCGTTCATCTTGATCGTAGGAAGATTGAAAAAAGCGATAACCTTGGTAATCAAGTACATTATTCATAAAAATACGAAAATTCTTTTTAAAATCTGTGCGTTTATCGATGAGAATGACTTCACTGGCATAAGAAGACGGACTGTTAGATGCCGGATAGCGATCAAGTTCAAAATCTACTAATTGCAGACTAAAAGGAAGCTCGATAAATTTAGAACCAAAGTGAACATTAAAAAGTTTCCCATCAAAATTGATACTTTTAGTATCCCCTTGAGATGATCCTCTTGTTTCCAAAGCATAACTTTCAATTTGTTTTCCTTCGGAATTGCTTAGTCTAAATTTTATAGCATTAAATCCCGTATTTTGACCACTTGTATTGCTTTTAACTCCCAGTTGAGCATGCTCAAAATATTTTCGAAGCACCAGACTCTGTTCCCTCGCCTGATAAACTAACTTTTCCTCAAATTTGTAAAGCGTATCTTTAAGAAGTGCAACTTCTTTGGAAGACATCATATCAATTTGTTTCCCATCTTCGGGTAGTTGGATAAATAAACCCTCTGAAGTGGAGGTTATTATAAAAGAATGGGGTGATTGTGTTTCGGGTTGAAAGCTCACATTTTGAGAACCGAGCGGTTTGGTTTCTCCTTCAAAAATTGAAAAGCGAGTGAATCGACCGTTGACAGTACCACTTAAATTTAACATTTTTGGACCTTCTTCTGTATCCATCAATAATTCTTCAGCATTGGGAACGTATTCAAATGTTTTTAAGGTATACTTGTTTTTACCTACTTTTATACGCATTGATTTTTTTGCAGAAGTAATAGGAGTGAAAAGAACTTGTTTTTCCGCAGAATAGGTATTTTGATCTTCGGTACAATTAATTTGCACATATGTTTCGTTCGTAAGAATTTGATTCGAAGATTGTCCTTCACGAATCGCCATCACACCTTCAAAACCAATATAACGTGTAATTGCTGAGCCTAAAATAATTAATAAAAAGGCGATATGAAAAGCGAATACTGTATAACGTTTTGTTTTTAACGGATTGAATTTAAATGCATTCCAGGCTATATTAATAAATATAAGCAGAATGATTATTTCAAACCAACGCGCATTATAAATAACAGCTTTTGCTGTTAGTGCGCCAAAATCGTTTTCTATAAAAGTGGCGTAGCCAATAGAAAAAGCCACGAGAAGCATTAAAATACCTGCGAATTTAAGGGATAGGAGGTAGTTCAGTAGTTTTTGCATATCAATTAATATTAGAGCTAAATTATTGCAACAAATATAATAAACCATTCCGTTGTTTATTAAAAAACAGCAGGCATTGGCTATTATTTAACTTATAAACAGTGAAAAATACTAAAATTGGCAAGAAACACGAAATACGAAACGTTTTAGCAAAGCCTTTGCTTCTGGAGAATCTTAAATTTCAAAAAGGAAAAAAAGCCACGAACGGCGGAGTTCTCGTTGAAAGCAATGCACGAATATAACAGGAGTACAAGTGGAAGGAAGAGACCTAATGACTTTTAACTTCAAGACTTTTTGACCTCGGAACCCAAAACTCGAAACGGAAATCTATACTTCAGGAACGAGTTGATTATATACTTTCTCTGAGGCAAGCCTTTCGGCTCCTTTAATCGAAAAGTCTATGGCTTTATCTTTAGATTTTCCATTGATAAATATCTCAACCTCGAACTGTTTTTTATAACCGACGCCAATCTCATTTATTACACGAAATTCCAGTTCAAGTTTTTCTTTCTGGCAATATTCCAAAAGCGCACTCTTATGACTAGTTACTGTATTTTGCAGCTCCTCAATATCGAAATGTACGTTGATGATTCGATCGAGTAGGATTTTTGATGTAAAATTATATCCTTTATCCAGATACAGCGCTCCTACAAATGCTTCAAAAGCATCGCCGTTAATCGATTTGAATTGTTTATTGCCATCTGTATCAGCCGTAATCAATGTTCTAAGACCAAGTTTTTGAGAAAGTTTGTTCAACGCAGAACGGCTCACAATTTTAGATCGCATAGCGGTTAAAAAGCCTTCGTCTTTCAATGGAAATTTTTTAAACAGTAATTCTGCAACTACGGCTCCAAGAATGGCATCACCTAAATACTCGAGACGTTCATTATTCAGTTTGACCCCATTATATTTCTCAATAGCCGCCGAACGATGTCGAAAAGCGAGTTTATATAAAAAAATATTTCCGGGATAGAACCCAAAAATATTTTTTATGGATTGGTAAAACGCTTTTTCTTTTGAGAAATAAGCTTTAACCGATAATAAATTATTAGAAATCAATTAAGATTTATATTTTTTTATCAGAATAGATGCATTATGACCTCCAAACCCAAAAGTATTGGTTATAGCGGCATTTATAATGCGTTTTTTAGCTTGTCCAAACGTGAAATCAAGTTTATCATCAATATTTGGATCAAGATTAAAGTGATTAATCGTTGGAGGAACAATATCGTTTTTAACAGTCAGTACTGTAGCAATACCTTCAACAGCACCAGCAGCACCCAAAAGATGTCCTGTCATTGATTTTGTACTGTTAATAGAGATTTTATAAGCGTGATCTCCAAATAATGTTTTAATAGCGAGAGGTTCTGAAATATCTCCTTGTGGAGTAGAAGTTCCATGTGTATTTATATGAGCGATTTCTTCTTTTTGCATATCGGCATCCTCTAAAGCCGCTTTCATGGCTAATAAGGCTCCGTATCCTTCAGGATGTGGCGATGTCATATGATAAGCATCACCCGAAAGGCCACCACCACCAATTTCTGCATAAATTTTTGCTCCACGTGCTAAAGCATGTTCTAGATTTTCGAAAATTAGTCCAGCACCACCTTCTCCCAAGACAAAGCCATCACGATCCTTGTCAAAAGGACGAGAACCTGTTTTAGGATCATCATTTCGAGTAGAAATCGCGTGCATGGCATTAAAGCCACCGATTCCAACCGCATTGATAGCTGCTTCGGAACCACCAACTACAAAAGCATTGGCTTTACCTAAACGAATATAATTATAAGCATCCACCATAGCATTAGCTGAAGAGGCACATGCTGAAACAGTTGCAAAATTAGGACCACGAAAACCATTTTTAATAGAAATATGACCAGCAGTGATGTCTGCTATCATTTTTGGAATAAAAAAAGGGTTGAAACGTGGTGTTCCATCGCCTTTGGCAAAATCGCTTACTTCTTTTAAGAAAGTTTCGAGTCCGCCTATTCCTGCAGCCCAGATCACTCCTATACGGTCGCCATCAATTCCTTCGGCATCTAGTCCTGCATCGGCAATAGCCTGTTGTGCAGCTACTAAGCCAAATTGGGCATATAAATCATATTTGCGAGCTTCTTTACGATCGAAATGATCTAAAGGGTTGAAGTTTTTAATTTCACAAGCAAATTTTGTTTTAAATTTTGTGGTGTCAAACCGCGTTATGGAATCAGCACCTGATACTCCATTAAGCAGACCATCCCAATATTCAGAAACAGTATTGCCTAATGGAGTTACGGCACCAAGACCAGTAACAACTACCCGTCGTAATTCCATAAATGAAATTTTTATTGAGCATGTTCTTCAATATAGGCGATAGCTTCACCTACAGTTTGAATATTCTCAGCTTGATCGTCAGGAATACTCATGTTGAATTCTTTTTCGAATTCCATGATTAATTCAACTGTATCTAATGAGTCAGCACCTAAGTCATTTGTGAAACTTGCTTCTGGTGTTACTTCACTAGGATCTACTCCTAGTTTATCAACAATAATGTCAATAACTTTAGCTTTTTTGTCAGACATGTTTTTCTCTTTTTTTATTTAACAAGCGGCAAAGGAAAATATTTACAGCTTACAAAGCAATAAAAAAACGTTATTTTATGTGAAAATACTATTTAAACTCTTGATAAACAACATGTAAAAGAATTCGAATATTCGACCAAAAAATTCGATAATTAGCTATAATTAGGCATAATTAGCTGTTTTTCGACTAAAAGAACCATAATTAGAAATTCAGAGTTTGATAATTTGGACTCATTTTTCTTCTTTAAAAAGATTATTTTTGCGAGAAAAGAAACTCTAATTATGGGTATAAATTTAGCTCGAATTGCCATTTTTGCTTCCGGAAATGGAAGCAATGCAGAAAACATAGTGCATTATTTTGAAAAACAAAAAACAGCTACGGTCGATTTAATTGTGAGCAATAATCCAAATGCCTTTGTTCTTGAGCGTGCAGCAAAATTGGGAATAGAAAGCCATATCATCAGTCGTGCCGATTTTAAGCAAGCTGAAAATTTACTAGAGCTCTTAAAAAATAAGAAGATTGATTTTATTGTACTTGCCGGTTTTCTTTGGCTAATTCCCTCAGAATTAATTATATCTTATCCAAACAGAATACTAAATATTCATCCGGCTTTATTGCCAAAATATGGTGGAAAAGGAATGTATGGAGATTTCGTTCATCAGGCTGTTTCTATATCGGGAGATACTAAAAGCGGAATTACTATTCATTTTGTGAATAAGGCCTATGACGAGGGTGATATTATTTTTCAAAAATCGGTAGAAATTGAAGCGGGGGAAGATTCGGATAAAATAGCCGAAAAAGTCCATGCTTTGGAATATGAATATTTTCCTGTTATTATTGAGAAAGTGATAACTTCTAAGTGATACGATGACCCCAAGTCATCGTATCACTCTACTAACAAAATGACTTCATTCATCGTATCACTCTCTGAAAATCAGATCACTACTAAGTAAACATCATGTTGTACAAACGCTCTATGCCTTGCGAAAGCTCGGAAATAGAGATATACTTGCTTTTTCTTAAGTACTCTTTACGATCGAAAAAAACCAAAAGAGTAGGGTTTGAAAAAATACCAAAATGTGCAGAAATTTGAGGATATTTTTCTGAGTTAATGAAATACAAATTCATTTTAGGGTAATCGGCAATTAAAAGTTCTTTAACTTTTGGTCGTAAACTAAGGCAAGGAGCACAGTTGTCGCTATAAAAATAGGCGATAAGACCGGCATCGTTGCTAATAGTATTTTGTATTTGTTCGAGGGTACTTAATTCGTTATCCATTAGGTTCTAAATTTAAAGGTGCAAAAGTAATGATTTTCCATATTTTATTAACTTTGCCACTAAAAAGAAAAGTGATTCTCCAAAATGCACTTTGGATTAATTCACTATTTATTGCACTAGTAGATTTTGTATCTTTATAAAATAAAATATGCCACCAAAACACAAAATTCCACCAAATGAATTTAAGTCCAATTCCTGAAGAACATGATGCTATTGGAAAATTAATAGTCGATTCCGCTTACACGATTCATAAGAATTTATGACCAGGACAAGCTTAACTTCTATTTTTTTGGCAGTCTACAAATAATATCAATGAAATTTATGGAAGAAATAACCCAACATCAAAATCAAGCCCAACGCCCACAACTATTAACAGCCTTGACTATCCTCAGTTTTATTGGTTCAGGGGCCTCTTTTTTATCCTATTTTCTAATGAGTATTTATTATAATGCCTTTTTAGCAGTAATAAAAACAGACTTGGGAGAGGTCTATTCTCAAATGGGACTTGACGTAAATCCTGAAATGCTTGCTGAAATTTTTGAAAAAGCAGGGCGTCCTTTTTTTCTGCTGATGCTTTTGGCGTATACAGGTTCCTTATGGGGTGTTTATAAAATGTGGAATTTACAAAAAGAGGGTTTACATTATTACGCTATTTCTCAGCTTGTGATTTTAATTTTACCTTTGATTTTCATTAGTACACAAATGTCTGTTTTACCGGGACTTCTTTTAACCATATTGTTTATTTTGTTGTATTTTAGAAGTTTTAAAATGATGGAAGATGGAAAATAATGATTACCTTAAGCGTCCGTTTTTCTTAACTACATTATTAATAGTATTAAGTTTTTTCGGCCTTTTGTATAGTGCCGCCTTAATTTATACGGGCATTTTCTTTTCGGAAGCACAGAGGGGCTTGGAAATCTATCTCTCGGATATTTTCGCTAAATTCCCTTTCCCAATCCTCTATATTTTAGTGTTGTTATTTGCTCTGGTATTGATTGTCTCCGTAATATTAATGTGGTGGAGAAAAAAAGTGGGCGTTTATCTGTATTTTTTTTGGTCATTTGTTTTGCTCTTTTTGCTGTTGATAGCAGAGGAGATAGATTGGTATACTATTGTAGTCCTTCTGGTTTTGGCTGTTTCTTTAGCTTTAAATTTCAGCTATTTTTCAGACGATTCCGAAAAACAACAGAAATCCAATTCTCAATAAGCAATCCACATTCCTTTAATCTTTCTTAACCCATATTGCAGCTATAAAGTGTAGTTTCCTGATTTTAAGACGAATCATTTTTTAAAAATTTCTTCAGGGGAGACTACGGATTTTTTTCTGTGATAAGGAATATATTTGAATTTTAGATGGTCATAAATTTGTTTGACTTCTTTGGTAGGTTCAGTACATTGACAGATTGAGATCATGTTGTTCTCTATATTTTTCATTTTGGTTGTAACACATTTTTGAGTATTCATAATCCTAACAATTTCTCTCCAATTTTTCTTGTACCCTTTTTGCTTCAACTGAAAATGGATCTATGAGATGAAGAGCCTATAACTGGGTTTATTTATCAGCATCTTTACAAGGAAAATATGTTGGAGCATTGGAAATGGAAAACGAAATTTGGAGAGTTTTTTATAGAAGTGTATTTTTGGGATACTTTGATGAAAATGAATTAAGAACAAAGAAAAATCAGTAAGGTTAGAAACTAATTTAGTGTAAAGTCTAATCTATAACTTTTGTAAAGGATGTATCTTAACGAACAGAAAGGGCTTTATAAACATTTGGTATAATTAATAATTAACTGTCTGTGTGTCACGCCGTCAGTTAGGTCTACATTTAATAGTTAGAAAATCAATAAATGGTATTATGCTGATTATTAGATCTATAGATATTGAATGTTTATAAATTGTTGGTAAATAGTATGGGATATGAATAGTCTTTGTTACGTTTTAGTGAAATTTGATGCAATGTGGGTTAAGGTTGGTATAATATATTGTTTGGTAGTATAACTTACGAAATAGTGGCACTATTCAATAAGCTTAACAATACCAAGATCACTTATAAAACAATCGATTTGTTTAAAGAAAATGAGGCGATTGGAACGCGAGTGGAGATTTCAATCCCGGCCTAAGTTATTTTAACAATAAGCTAATCAACCATTATGTTCATAACCACCTTATTTTTAGCACTTCTTTAACATTCATTCAAAGAAATAACTTTATTTTTAATTGTACTTTAGTGGATCAAAATAAATTTAAAATTATGCGCTATAAATTTGAATTGAAATGGGGCTTCTTGTTTATTGTGATGTTTTTGCTTTGGATGGTATTTGAAAAAGCAATGGGTTGGCATGGAGAAAAGATTGAAGATCAATATATTTACACCAATTTATTTGCCATTCCGGCAATACTCGTTTATGTATTCGCTTTTCTCGATAAGAAGAAAAACGGTCACAAATCAATGCAATGGAAACATGGATTTTTCTTTGGAATAGGTATGACAATTGTAGCCACTATTTTGAGTCCTTTATCGCAGTGGATTGTGAGCGAACTAATTTCACCGGAGTATTTTCCTAATGTGATTCACTATGTTGTGGAGCACGAAAAAATGACTCAAGAAGCCGCTGAAGCCTTTTTTAATATAAATAATTTTATGATTCAATCAACCGTAGGTACTTTCGTAATGGGAATTATTACTTCTGCTATTGTGGCCCTTTTTATTCGCAAGAAAACGCCGGAAATATTAGGCTAGAAATATCTTTTCTTGAGCGTTTTACTCTTAAATACCAAAGCAGATAAAATTGTAAAGAGTGCCACTCCTCCCATTATCAGAGCTAGTATGGTCCATGATTCCCCATTTTGCTCACGAGCTTCAATATAAAAATACGAACTTCTCAACCACTCTAAAGCACTAAGGATTAGCGCAATTTGGAATAGTTTTGGAATCCACGACTTTTTTATCAAAAGTAAGAAAGGGAAAACCAATGCTATAAGCGTCAGAACGTGTTGATCATCTCTTGAAAAATGTGCTCCTAAAAGCAAAAAACTTAAAATAACGGGAATCAATCGAAGTAAAATCATTTGACAAAGGTAAGGATTATTAAGATAAATTCGGCTTAAAATCTTCTTCTATTTGGAATTTCCTAAGTCTTTCAGAAGCTATAATCAACTAAATTGTGTAAGTCGGATTATTGCTTATTTTAGCATATTCATTAAAAAAAAATCAACCCTATGAAATTCAGTATTTTCATTCTTTTGTTTTTAACTTTTCCTTTCGTTATGGTTGCTCAAACCGCAGATAAAAGTGATTGGAAAGGCGGATATCCCGAAGCGTGCACATCCATTACCGTTGGGAAAAAAGCCAGTTTTGATGGTTCGGTTATGACTTCTCATACCGACGACAGTCACCGCACACGTTCCTGGATAGATATCGTTCCTCCAAAAAAATACAAAGCAGGCGATGTTTCTATAATGTACAAAAGAGAACAAGATAATAGTCGGAAAATGCCGGCTTATGGACATAAAGAAATAGGAAGTTTTCCTCAAGTAAAAGAAACAAATGGGTTTATCAATACCGCTTATCCAAGTATGAACGACAAGCAATTAGCTATGGGCGAAAGTACTTTTGGTGGTCGTGATGAACTACAAAGCGATGCCGGTTTAATCGACTGTCAGCGTTTGTGTTTGATTTTATTGGAACGATGCGAAACAGCTCGTGAAGCCATTACTCTTTCGGGTGAATTGTTAGATCAATATGGCTGGAGAGATTATGGCGAATGCCTAACTATTTCCGATCCAAAAGAGGTTTGGCATTTGGAAATTGTTGGCCCGGGAGCAGGAAAAATAGGTGCTATTTGGGCAGCTCAACGCGTTCCTGACGATCATATTTCTGTGAATGCAAATGCAAGTACTATAAAAGAAATGAATTTGGATAATCCTGATTATTTTATGGCTTCAAAAAACATCAAAGAATTAGCCGAAGAAAAAGGATATTGGAATCCGGCAAATGAGCCTTTTCGGTTTAATTATGCTTTTGCACCTCATAGTCGTACTTCCTTTGCTTCTCGACGCAGAGAGTGGCGCGTTTTTGAATTAGCAGCTCCCAGTTTGGGTTTAGACCCTAATGCTTCTGATTATCCTTTTTCTATAAAACCAGATACGTTGATCACATTGGATAAAATGGTGAGTATATTCAAAGATTATTATGAGGGAACGGAATTTGATATGACAAAAAACCTCTTGGTTCCGGATGCTGACGGAAAAAGTGTAATATCACCTTTAGCAAATCCACATATGCCTTACGATGCACTCACATTACATCACATCAATGGTGGTTGGGGCGCTCTTGGAGAAAGAACAATTGCCCGTTGGTATACCATGTACGGAACTATTATTCAAAGTCGCGATTGGTTACCCGATATGATTGGAGGCGTAGAATGGTTGGCTATGGATAATATTGCCACTTCGATTTATATTCCGGTTTATGCTGGGACAACAGATCTGCCAAAAGCATATAAAACTCCAGGGAGAGATGGTTTTACCTACGAATCATCTTGGTGGGCTTTTAATCGTATGAGCACCTTAACAGCACAGCGCTGGGGCGATATGCGTCATGATGTAGACGCCGTTTTTGTTCCAATGCAAAAAGAACTTTTTAAAAACGCATCGGCTTTTGAAAAGGAAGTTTTGGAATTATATCAAAAGAACCCAAAGAAAGCGCAAGAGAAGCTTACTGAATATACGCTTTATTGGGGAAATAAAGTGGTGGATCAAGCGTGGCAATTGGGTAATGATTTATGGACAAAATATGACGAGAAGTTCTAACATCTTAATCTTTTAAATAGAAAATAATAGCAGTTTATTTATCTTAAGCATTATGAATATTTTATATTTTATTAGGGCAACTATCACGCTAATAGGTGCTTTGGGCTTATTCCTTTTTGGAATGAAACTGATGAGTGAATCCTTACAAAAAGTAGCGGGAAGTAAAATGCGCCATATTCTAGGTGCAATGACAAACAATCGTTTCAAAGGTGCTTTTACAGGAATATTGGTAACAACTACCATTCAGTCTTCATCGGCAACTACCGTGATGGTGGTGAGCTTTGTAAATGCGGGTCTTTTATCATTGACTGGAGCCGTTGCTGTAATTATGGGTGCTAATATCGGCACGACAGTTACGGCCTGGATCATCTCTCTTTTGGGATTTAAAGTGAGCCTAAGTTTTTTATCTCTGCCATTAATTGGTTTGGGTTTTCCCTTATTCTTTTCGAAGAATGGACTAAGAAAATCTTGGGGAGAATTTATTATTGGATTTGCTATTTTGTTTATTGGTTTACAATTTTTAAAAGAATCAGTACCGGATATTAAAAGCAACCCCGATGCATTAACATTCCTTTCTGCTTATACCAATTTAGGATATCTCTCTGTATTACTCTTTGTGTTAATAGGCACTTTATTAACGGTTATTATTCAATCATCGAGTGCAACAATGGCTTTGACTTTGGTTTTGACCTATAATGGATTAATTCCTTTTGAACTTGCTGCCGCGATGGTTTTAGGAGAAAATATAGGCACCACGATCACCGCTAACTTGGCTGCTTTGGTTGCAAACACTTCGGCTAAAAGAGCAGCTCGAGCGCATTTTCTTTTTAATATGTTTGGAGTAATTTGGATCTTGGCCTTATTTCATCCATTTTTACGCGCGATTGATTATTTCGTCAATATAAATCATGGAATCTCTGTTTTAGCAAAAAACTTAAGCTCTGCAGAATTTGAAAGTGTAAAAAGTGTTTATCCTATTGCATTGTCCTTATTTCATACTTCGTTTAATATTATAAACACGATAATCCTTATTGGTTTTGTAAATTTTATCGCAAAGATAGCAACTCGTATGGTGAAGCAAAAAGAGGAAGAAGACGAAGAATTCCGTTTAAAATACATCAATACAGGTCTTTTATCAACCAGTGAAATTTCGACGGTATTGGCACAAAAAGAAATTACGGCTTTTGGAAAACGAGTGGAAAAAATGTTCGGTTTTATTCCTCAGCTTTTCGTAGAACAAAAAGAAAAACAGTTTTTAAAACTCTTAGCAAGAGTAAAAAAATACGAAGAAATTACCGATAATCTAGAGGATGAAATTGCAGCCTATTTAACCAAGATGATGGAAGGTGAAATAAGTAACGATAGCTCTAAAAAGATTATGGCTATGCTCGCAATTATTGATAATTTGGAAAGCAATGCCGATGTTATTTATCAAATATCACGCGTAATAGAGTTGAATCATCAACGCAAAATTCATATTCCTGAGGAACAGATTGAATCCCTTAAAGAACTTTGGACTTTGGTTAATGAATCCTTTAAAGAGATGAACCTGAATTTAGAAAAGAGTTTGTGGAGTGTAGATCCTGCTAAATCGCACGAAATAGAAGCGCAGATAAACAAAAAGCGTAACGAATTGAGAATTAAACATTTTGAAGATTTAAAAGAGAAAAAATACAAACATAAAGTAGGTGTTTTTTATACGGATATCTTTTCATTAAGCGAAAAAGTGGGCGATTATGTTATCAATGTAACAGAGGCCATTGAAGAATCTAAAAATCACTGATTGAGAGCTTAACTTCTTTCTAATGAATAAAGGGTTCTAAATTTTTAATTTAGAACCCTTTTGTATATGCAGTCAATAACTTTACCAAGTAGGCGTGGTAGGAGCTAGCGATCCAGCTTGGGCTGCTTTTGGGCTCAAAAGAACCATCGTTCCTAAAGCCGTAAATGCAGCATAAGTCCCCAATTTTTTAAGTGCCTCTTTTCTGGTAATCTCTTTTTTATCTTTTATTTCTTTTGTCTTCTTTTTCATAGCAAAAAATTTATCGTGTTTACAATCTATTTAACCCAGGCAAATTTCTGAGTCTGTATTCCCACTTCATTTGTGATTTGTACAATGTAAACACCTGCCTTTTCATTAAATGGTATGAGATTCTCCGTCGTTTGTCTTAAACCCACAACAGTCACTAATTTCCCGGTTATACTGTATATTCTTGCACTTGTATTTTCATTTGCATTTCCCCGAATAACAAGTTGATGATTCTTTGCCCGAGCAAACACTTGAAAAGCATTTTGTTTGCTTATATCATCAAATCCTAAAGACGATTTAAAGGATGTACGAATAAAGAAACGTCCTGCTCCTTCACTATCGTTGGTAAGCTGAATCGTATATTCTGCTGTTTCATCACTGAGGTTTGTGAACGTGTTTGCTGTTTTATCTTCTAAAATAACAGCATATTCTTCTGGAATATTTAATGCATTTACGCTAAACTTAACAATTTCGCCTGCTTTGGCATCCAGTCCAATAGGAACTACTAGATTTATGAAATCTGTAGGCAAACACTGAAGACCAAAGTCTACACCATTGTCTTCAACCAATCGAGAGTATAATGAAAAATCCTGATTGCTATTGAATAAACCCGCATCATAACCAATGTCTATACCTCTACTCATATCCTCGCGGTATAGAATACGTGTGCTCGCTTCTGAAGTGCTCATTTCTACATTCAATATAATACTTGCCCAAGAAGTTTCTTCACTTGATTTGAACGGAATTGCAGTTTGGTGACTCTGCATTGCTTGTGTAATAGAGAAAGTTCCTCCACCACTTTTTGACCTAACAAAAAATCCTTGTCCAACTTGCAGATAATTCTGAACAGGATCCATTGTTACTGATGGTGTTCCGCTTGCATGATTAATGATTTTGTAAGAACTTCCATCCCAAATATACAAAGCGGTATAGCTAGCATCAAGTACACTTTCATTCACCGTAAGCAAATTATTTGTGGCGTCTCCATTGGCGTTTGCTGCAATTGCGCTGGTAAATGGATTGCTTAAAAAGTTCCAGCCGTTATTACTTCGTGTAAGTGAAATATTAACTGTAGCATTATTTGGTGTTCCTGTTAAATTAATCACTCCATTTCCGCTTCGCTTGGCCATATAGCCAGTCCCCGGGGCAAAAGCATTGTATGGAGAACTTGGTAAAGTAGTCGTGTAATTTACACTCCAAGCATCGTCGCTTTCTATATAATGAATCATTCCATTAATAGAATT
>JAGGUP010000065.1 GCA_021158405.1 Bacteroidales bacterium | reverse complement strand
CCGAACAGAGAAGTTAAGCCTGCCCGCGCTGATGGTACTGCCATTATGGTGGGAGAGTAAGTCGTCGCCTTCCTTTTCTAAAAAACCCCTCTATTAATTTAGTGGGGTTTTTTTGTGCGTTTTTTTTCTTTATATAACTGTTATTTTAGTGGCAAAACGATAAATTTTTTAAAAAAACTATATCTGATATCCAGACTTGAATCCCAAAGGGATGAAAGGTAAAAGAACAGGTTGAATTTAAACAAAAAACATTGCGCAGTTGTTACAGAGCATTGTTTTAATCGTATATGGGATTAAATTCTAGTTTTCCTGCAAGGAAGAATACAAAACTTGTAAAGCATTATAAATTGCTCGTGACCCATTGTGTAGCCATACAAGGGTATCAAATTACTCAATTGCTACATTTCTAATTATCAATAAAATCTATTTCGGATATTCTATTCGAATGTGATAGATATTCAACAAAAACTTCTTAAATATTTTTTTAGTGGTGGTGATATCTCTAAAAGTAATATTTGAATTAATAAATTGTTCGGCCTTTATTTGACTTTCAATAATGGAATCCACCAAATGACCAATAGTATCTTCATCAGGTTTAGGGATACTCCGTGAAGCGGCTTCCACCGAATCGGCCATCATAAGAACTGCAGTTTCACGAGAAAACGGAATAGGCCCATTGTAGGTATAATCCTCAACATCCACCTCCTTTTTACCTAAATCTTTTATGGCATTTTGGTAAAAATATTCTACTCTCCTATTTCCATGATGCGTACGAATAAAATCAATAATTGCATCTGGAATATTGTGCTTTTTTGCAAGCTGAATACCCAAAGCCACATGTCCTTTTATCAAGGAAACACTTTCTTCATAGCTTAACTCATCATGCGGATTAAGCCCCGTTATTTGATTTTCAATAAAATAACGCGGATTATAAGTCTTTCCAACATCATGATAAAGGGCTCCTGTCCGAACTAACAAAGGATTCCCTCCTATTTCCTGGATCACCGCTTCAGACATATTCCCTACTTGAATACTATGTTGAAAAGTTCCTGGCGCTTTACGAGCCAATTCACGTAAAAGAGAGGAATTCATATCCGACAATTCTAGCAAACTGATATTAGTCAATTGTGAAAACACCTTTTCGAAAAGATAAATAAGAGGAAAAGAAAAGAGTGTAAGTATAGCACTGATTGCAAACAAATAGACATTGAAAACAAGAAACTTACTCATACTTCCGTCCATAACAAGCAAAAGCATAATATACACTAACACATAACTTAGAAAAATAAGAAAAGCCGCAATGAAAATCTGTCCTCGTTTATGCAAATCTTTAACCCCTACAACAGCAACTATTCCCGCAATCATTTGCAAGAAAACAAACTGAAAAGCGTCTGGGACAAAGGCTGACATAATCAAAACCGTAATTAAATGGATTATCAATGTTAGCTTTTCCTCGAAAAAAGAACGCAAAAGCAGCGGCAGTAACGCCATTGGGAAAATTAAAATAAACTCATTGGCTGATTGAATTAAAATACTTAATGGAATAATTACAATCAGAATAGCGCTTAAAATTAACATCACTTGCCTGCTATCCTTTAAAATATTAGGATCGAAATACCAGATTGACAATCCGAGTAAACCAATTGACAAAAGGACTAACAGACTTTGTCCAAAAAAAAGACTTTTAAATTTATTAGAGCCACCAAACTGCGTATTAAATTCATTTTCCAAAGAAAATAAAACCTGAAATTCTTTAGCCGTTACTAATTCTCCTTTTGCAATAATTCGCTCTCCTTTTTGAATTAAACCTTGCGTTAATGATAACTGACTCAGAATGCGATCTTGATTTTTAGTTGTCGTTTCCTGATCGTACTTCAAATTGATAAACAGATTATTTTGTAAAACATCCAAAGCTAAATTCTTGTCAATATTATTGGCATAACCAATCTCTGTTTGAAACTTCTTTTGAGCTGATTGCAAATTATAGACGGAAGAACTTTTGACTCTGTTTGCATGATTCCCAATTAAGATATTTATCTCCGGCTTATTCTTCACATTCTCTTTTGCACTAATTATTCCTTTAGATGAAACTTCCTTAAATAAATGCTGAACAATATTAAATGTATTTTCTTTTAAAAGAAGTTCGGAATTTTGATATTTCATCAGCCACTTTTCATCAAAGCTTCTTTTAAGCTCCAATTGCATTGAATCGCTGACTTTACTGGAAAGGGCATAAAATGGGATCAATTGCTCCAATGATTGATCTTTTTCTGCCTTTAATTCTTGATCTGTTTTCAAGATTGCAAAATCGAAAGGAGCTATAAGTTCCGAATAAGCCCACGGCAAACCTTGCACGTAATGATAATTAAATCGGACGGTCTTTGGTAGACTTATCACTATTAACGTCATCGCAATAAGCGTTATTAATACCCTATAGATAATT
Organism: Bacteroidales bacterium; assembly: GCA_021158405.1. GTDB lineage: Bacteria > Bacteroidota > Bacteroidia > Bacteroidales > UBA12170 > UBA12170. Next base: position 12,236 of record JAGGUP010000065.1, on the reverse strand, counting down.
TGATAGCGGTAACGGAAAAAATAGATGATTTGCTGTAGATATTTCAAAATAAAGTTGTGATATAAAGATTTTTAATAAAAAGTAGGTTCAAAGTTCGGAAATAAAACTGACACCAACAATTTTAGTTAAATTTGTAAAAAGATAGATTATGGCTTCCTATGGATTTTGTCATTTAAGTGTGATTCCTCTTCGAGAGATGCCCTCAGATTTAAGTCAAATGACTAGTCAATTGCTTTTTGGCGACCTGTTTAAAGTAGTGGATAAAAATGGGGATTGGTTACAAATTCAGAATGCATACGATGATTATATCGGTTGGATTGATGCAAAACAGCAAATTTCTATTACTCTTGAAGAATTTAATAAGCTGAACAGCAACCTTTACACCAATGAAAAATCTTGCTATGTAATTTCAAATAAAGAGTCTTATCCCCTTTCACCTGCCAGTTCTTTTCCGTCCAATGTAAAATTTGAAATTGACACTTTTAGCTTTAAAACCGATATACTTCTTCATCCATTTTCATTTGTTAGACTTGATGAAATCACAAAGTTGGCCATGACTTACTTGAATGCGCCTTACTTATGGGGAGGAAAAACTCCTTATGGCATCGACTGTTCCGGATTTACCCAAAGTGTATACAAAATGACCGGCATTAAACTAAAACGAGACGCGATGCAACAAGCAACTCAAGGAAAAACACTTAGTTTTCTTTCTGAAGCAAAATCAGGTGATTTACTCTTTTTCGATAATTCAGAGGAGAAAATAACCCACGTAGGAATATTGCTCGAATCGAACAGGATTATTCACGCATCTGGAAAAGTGCGTATTGATATGATCGACCATCAAGGAATCTATAATGAAGATATCGGGAAATATTCTCACAATTTGAGATTAATTAAAACCTTCCGAGTTTAAAAAGCATAACTAATTCCAATCATTGCGCCAAATCCTTTAATAGGATAATTATACCAAAGCTGGTAATTTTGCGACAAAATATTGTTCAAATGTACAAATGCACTTAGTTCTTTATTGAAATAATAATTAGCACCTAAATCAATATCCAACCACGAATCAAGTGTATGTGTTGTCAATCCTTCTTTAGCAAAAACACTCGATTGTCCTTTTAAAACCATACTTAATTCCAAATTATCAAAAAGCAAATAATCCGCTCTCATTTGTCCACTCCAACTTGGTTTATACCAGGCTTGTGCCTCATTCGTCATGGTGTATTCCTGATGCATTATTAGCAAGCTGACCTTTGTATTACCAATGCTTATATTTATATCACCTCCAATTTGAAGCAAATCAACATCATCATAAATAAGCGCAAATTGATTTCCATATATTCCACTTGTATCTGTTGTAAAGAAAATAGCATTCTGCAAATTTTCAGTACTTCCCCATAAATGAATATCGGCTTTGCCAACAATATTTGCTTTTATTCCTGCTTTTAAGCGATAAATTTGACTGCTATAATTCATTGGCAGAAACGCAGATACATAGGGATTCTCTCTGCTTAATGAATAATAGGAAGGACTAATCAATCCTCCTTTAAACAGTACATATATATTCAACACATTTTTAACAACGCTTGTATTTAGTAAGAAATCGGGATATATTCTTACAGTTGATGTAGAATCGAAACCGACACTAACAATTCCTCCTGCTTTAAAATCAAATCTTTTGAAATGAATATTATAATTCAATGATAAATCAGCTTTGCCATGTAAAAACTGTTGTGATGAAACCAAACCTGAACCAGCAGAAAATGGTTTCATTGATTGACTTATTCCTTCCCAATTAGTAAGTACTCCTTCCGTTTCCAAACCAATTCCGGCCATTTGATTATTTATTCCTAAAAATTGAATAGGACGTTGAAAGTTTCCCACCAGATTGACTAAATTCTCTCTATTATTGAATCGATCCCAAAAATAACGGTAAGAACCTTCTATTTTAAAACTTTCCTTTTTGCTGTTTACTGTATTGTATAAATTGAATTTAAATCCAGCATCCGAAAATATTTGCGAAGATAAAGTGTCGAAATCCGGCGGCATTACAAAATTGGCAAGAAAATCATTCGGTTTAAATCCATAATAATGAAGCGCATCACGCTGATAAAACCCAGCAATCCATAGGCCATATTTTGTTTCAGTTTTCTTACTCCATACCTCTACTCCACTTTTACTAAAACCGGAATAGGCATACTCTTCTAAAGAAGCTTTACTTGAAATAAATTTGGCATGTACACCAATTGAATAATTTCTCTTTAGTTTTCCATTCAGAAACAATTCCGCATAAGGCGTTGTGTATAATCCCATTCCTGCCTTTATGATATTTTGTTTATAATTGAAAGTTTTAGGACTCAGATAAGGAGCTGCTTTTAGCTCATCCATTTCAAAAGTGGTTGCAATTAATTGAGGATTAGTATAATATTCCAGTTTAAATTTAGCGTTTGTATTTTCCTCGCTAGCGGGAAAATCTTTCAATTTTTTCGCTTTGAAAATAGTGGGACTATAGGGAGCGATAACCGTTACCTGCTCTTCAGTAATCGTCTGAGATGCTCCTATCAATACAAAGCCCAAAACAAATCCAACCAAAAGCCCTGCTTTTCCCATCTTTCTATTGTATATAATTCCCATTTCTTATTGAATAAAATTGTTGTCTAAACGAATTGTATCAGCAGGTATAGCAGAATTTTGTTTCTCCAACTCTTCCAAATATTCCAGCTCAAGAATCGCTTCTTTCTTCTTTTTAGCCAAATTGATTAACTCAGCATCTGATTGATTGTCAATAATACTTTGAAGCGTGTGTTTGGCTTGAAATGTATTCCCGTATTTAACATAAACATCCGCTAATAGAATAAACCCTTTTGCAACCCAATAATCGTATGATCCATAATCATTGATCAATTCAAAAATCATTTTTTCAGCGTTCTTATAATCTCCAAGCTGATATTGAATTAAAGCCAAATAATACTTAGCTTCCGCTGAGGCTCTGCCACCAAGCAATGCCTCCACAATTTTATATTCTCTTTGAGCTAGAGCCATCTGTTTGATTTTAAAAGCGGCATTGGCAAGATAAAAGTGCGCCCGTTTAAAACTTTGTTCATCAGCATCTGGAGAACGTAAAATTTGCTGAGCAACAAAAATGGTAGAGTCATGCATATTTAATTGATGATAACTTTCGAGCTGGCCATCTCGAGCAATCATCCTGTTTTTATTGCTCGAAGCTGTTTTATAAAGACGACAATAAATTTGCAACGCCTCTTGAAATTTCTTCTTATTACTATAAATCAAAGCCAATTTCGATAAAGAAGTTTCATAAAACAAACTGTTGGCTTGTTGGGAAACAATTTGGAAATCCTTGGTAGCTTGATTAACTAATTTATCCTGTAAAAAACATTCGGCACGATAATAATGTGCATTTACAGCAAAAGCTCCTGTTGGAAATTTCTGAATATATTCCGAAAATCCTGAACGTGCAGTTTTATAATCTCCATTCATATAAACGTTTTCAGCTGCACGATACATTAATGTGTCTTGCTCCGAACTAGTCATTCGAGCATTGGGCAGATTATTCACATAAGCAAAAAACTCGTCAGTTGTATTCGACTCTACATAAATATTACGAATACTTACCAATGCTTCTTTGGATTCTTGTGTTCGGGGAAATCTTGCCACTACCCTTTTCAAATTCTTCAAAGCCTCACTCCTATTATCCAGATTATAATAGGCCAAACCCTTCTTAAGTAATGCAGTTCGAACAAAAGGACTGTTAGGAAAACGCAAAATCAGAGCTGTAAAAGCTTCGGTGGCATCCTTTTCTCGACCAATTAACAAATAAGTTGTTCCTAATTCAGAAAATGCATCGTCGCTCAAATCAAAATCTCGACTTGTTTCCACAAAAGCCTTCAGTACACTTATTTTCGATTCAAGATCACCATTTCCACCAAAAGCCTGTGCTTTCTGATAAACAGCATAAGGCAAATAATTGGGACTTGATTTCTCTGCCTTTTCATAGTTTGCAATGGCTAAACTAAACTCTTTTGAGATAAAATAAATATCCGCTATGCGTAAATAAGCATCCATAAGACGCGGCTCTCCATCAGTACAATTTTGAATAAAATGAGTAAAATAATATTTTGCCTTTTTAAAATCTTCCAACTGAAAATAGGCGTAAGCAATATTATAATCGATAAGCTTATAATTAGACAACTGAGCTGAATACCCATTTTGCTTCAATTCTTCCAGTAGTTGAACCGCCATTTTATAATTCCGGGTCTGGTAATAGCTTTCAGCCAACCAGTACTGCGTTTTTATTCTGGTTAGCTTATCGTAATTGTAATTAATCGATTTATTTAAAAGAGAAAGCGTTTGAGTATAGTTTTGTTCCCTAAACAATTCAATTGCTCTATTGTAAGTAATCTTTTGATAAGCCGCCAATAATTGATGATTCTTATTCGGAATTTGTTCAATTTTTTCCAGGGCACCTTTGTAATTTTTTGCTGATAAAAACAAGTTTACCAAATATTCATTTGCATCCCCAATCCGATCTGAATCCGGATATTTAGTCATAAAATCCAAGAGTGCTTTTATGGCCTTGTTGTATGGATCGTTGGAAAGTTCGTAGGAAACTTTAGCAAAATTAAACATAGCATCTTCTTGCAGCCTTTTATCAAAGGGAAGTTGATAGGCTTGATAAAAAGCTTCCCCGGCATATTGCTTTTGCCCCAATTGTAAATAACAAGCACCTACATTATAAAATGCATTCTGACTCAAAGCATCGTCCTCTATTTTTACTTTTTCGAAATAACGAATAGCTCCTTGATAATCTCCGCTTTTCATATAAGCAAAAGCCAACTGATAGTATTCAGCTCGTGTTAAATCGCTTCCTGTAGATTGTCGATAAAAGTCCAAATACTCAATCGCTTTGCTGTATTCTTCGAGTCTAAACAAGGAAACTCCCAAAACTTGAGCAATCTCGGGCTTTCTCTTAGGGCTCACTTTTTTGTATAAATCAGGGGCCTCTGAAACCACCTGCTGATAATGCCCTTGCTTAAATTCAATTTGTACGATATAATAAGGAACGATATCTTGAAACAAGGAAGTGTTTTCAATTTGTTTAAACGCTTTTAAAGCAGTAGTGTAATTTTTCTTTTGATAGGCAATATGACCATAATAATAAGTCGCTGCTGGAGCATATTTCGATTTACTGTCTTTTACACGATAGAGAAAAATGTTGGCCTTGTCGAACTGCTCTGCAAAAAAATAACAATAACCCAGACGAAAATTATACCTGTCTTTATCTGACTTATCCAAAGCTAAAATGGGAATAGATTCGTAGAGTGGAATAGCTTGCTTGAAATGAACGTGTTCAAATTGATAATCAGCCAATAAAAGATCAAGTTTTGCTATTTGGCTATAGACCTGATTATTTTTCTTAAAGCTTTCAGCTTGATAAAAAGCATCTTTTGTATCTAATTTTAATGCGCTAAGTGCCGAATAGAAATCCACTTCTTGCATCAATGTTTCTTCTAAGGGATTTGATTGCAGCGTATTTAAGATTTGTTGAGCAGGCAAAAAACGATTGCTTTTATACAATTCTACGGCTTGTTGGAAATCTCTTTCAGCATCACTTTTTAATTGAATCGTTTGAGACCAAAGAGGAACTTGAATACTCAAAAAGACATAAATAAAAAAAGTAAAAAGGAAACGATTGCTTTGATGCATAATCAAAATAATTAGATGTTTTGCTAAATTACCAACAATAAAGAGGATTAGGGTTTTAGACCTAATCATTCTTATAACATACGATTGTTAATAAACGAAAGTCTGTTGAAATTCGTGTTCAAGAAAGATAAAATGCAGGAAAAAATATTAGATAAGCTCTATCGTTTTTATTTCGATCCAACCAATACTTCCGTTTGCAATTTTTATTTCGCACCAAGCTCCCACTTTATCCATCACTTGAAGTTTGGAGCCTTCGTGAATCACAAAAAGATCCACACCATTTTCATTGGGTGAACTTTTTACAGTAACAGAAGGAGAAAAAACAATAGCTTGTGCTTTTTCCTTTTGACTGATATGCTTTTTATAGGTTAAAAATAAACTCGCACTTGAAAGAATCAGAAAAACGAATCCTAAATAAAAACCCATTTTCCGAATGAAAATATTTTTTCCTAAGAAGTAGAAAAGACTAAACAAAGCAAAAACAGAAAATAATACAAGTGATATTTTCGCCCAATTATCTACAGAAAACATATTATACAATCCAACATACCATCTTATAAAAAAGAGAAGCGGCAAGGCATCAATTTTATCCTGAATACGACTATTCGCTAACTTTAAATTAAAAAGCACATCATCGTTTGCCGGATCCAATTTCAAGGCTTTTTCGTAATACAAAATAGCTGAAGGGATGCTGTTTTGCTTATAAAAGCTATTTCCTAAATTATAATAGAGCTCTGCGGAATGATAACCTTCATCCAACACTTTTTGGTAAGCCATGGCGGCAGAATCGTATTTAGTATCTGCATAATATTGCTCGCCTAATAGAATATTGGTTTTATAATCCTGTCCGAAAAGCAAAATCGGTACTTGCATTAAAACGACTAATATTCCCCAACCAAATCTTTTCATCGTTCTCCTTATTTTAATTGACTTTCAATTTTACTAATTATCTGGAGGCCTTCTTTATATACTTTTTCCATTGCGCCATCCTTATCTCCGGGAGCAAAACGAGCATACTCGCAATCATTCAAAGTTTGTGTAAACTCTTGAATCAATTCTGTTTTCACCTTTTTTTCCACAAGATAATCATGTACTGTCTCCACAGAGAGAACGGATAAAGGAATATTAAACTTATCGGCTATATAACCCCAAAGAGCCTGAGATAACTCAACATAAAAATCTTGGTCATTTCCAGCTTTCAAGAAATCATTTGCTTTTTTCAAACGCTTTTTAGCCAACTTGGTTGCTTGTTTGTTTTTCATCAAGCCTTCGTTACTCCTTTTCTTGATTTCTTTTCTCCAGATAATGACAATTAACAAGACTAATACAAGTGGGAGAAACAATAAAATATAAAATAAATAAGAACCAAAGAAATGACTACCAATTAATTGTAATTTATATGGATAAGTGCTAAGATATCTAATATCTTCTCCAAGATAGCGAATAGCTTCTTTATTATCACCGGCAAAAGTCATATTCGAGCTTGCCGACAAATTGCCTTTTTCAACCTGAATTTGATAGGAATCTGTTGATTTATTTTCGTAATGTTTTGTTTTTGGATTGAAGAAATTAAAACTTACCGATGGAATATCATAAGTGCCTACACTTCTTGGAATCAATGTATATTCAAAGATTTTATAGCCGGAAACGCCAGAACTCTTCTTCCGTGTATTCGTAGAAATTTTCGGGTCATAAACTTCAAAATCCGCGGGAAATTTAACTGTCAGGTCTGGAATCAAATCGATATTTCCTTCTCCACTAACTGTATATTTTACCGTTATGGCTTCGTTGGTTTTAATATTCAGATGATCAATATTGGAACTAATGGAAAATTCACCCACAGCACCACTAAAATCTTCAGGTTTTCCTTTTACGGGCAATGGCAAAACCTCAACAGTAATCAACTTTGTATACAATTTCTTTTCGATGCTATGATATGCATTATTGAAAAAAGGATCGTTGAAAAAACTATCAAAAAAAGGATCATTTGAAGCCGCTCTTTTTTTGGTATTTGGAATTTTAGCTACACAACTCAGCTCCATGGGTGGAATTTCCAGTTTTCCGGTTTTTTGTGCAAAAACAGCTTCGCGTTTTAAATCGGCAACTATATAATCTTTCCCATTCACTTCTTGATTGTATTGTTTCAGTTGCTCATTATTATCCAAAAGGTTGATCGACCAAAATCCGGGATAAGAAGAAAGCTTATCCACCGAAAGATTAGAAACAGGAACCAAGGTAAATATTTTATGTGTTAGCAGAATTTGCTCACCTTGATAGACTTTTTTCTTATCAATAAAAGCATCAATAAAAAGCTGCTCATCATCCACAGTTACAAGATCCGGTGATTGTGCAGTAGATCTGCCTGCAGCCGATTGATTTGTTCTTCCCCCACCAACAACTTCAATCACAACTGCTTTAGTAGCATATTTTTCACCATCCACAAGACAGCTTGCCGGATCAATTTTAAAGCTTCCTTGTGCTTTTGCATAAAGAATAAAGCTGTAAGATATGGTGATATTTTGCGAAACTTTCCCGTTTATAAATGAAATACTCGAATTTTGAGAGCGATTGGGGCCGCTCAATAGTTGAAATCCGGTAAAAGAAGGCGGAGTAAACTCATCAATATCGGCATTGGCTGTATAAGTTACACTAAACCGCTGTCCCTCAGCAACTCTATTGGGCGCTGTTACCGAGAAGTTTACTTCTTGAGCCGACAAATAGGAGCTAAATGATATAAAAAATATGAAAAGTATATATAGCCGTCGATTCATTTCTATTTAATTTTTTTCGAATTGCAAAAGTATTAAAACTAAGGTTATTAATAGTAAGAAAATAAGTCTACCAATCTTTTTCCTTTTTTACCACCTTAGCAGAAACTTTCTTTCCTTTTTTCAATTTTTCTAATGTTTTTTTCTCATTATTTTTGAGTGCTTCCAACATACGCTCCGCATCTTTCTTAGAGATTTGCTTCGATTTTTGGTCGTTCATTTGTTGTTCAGTCTTTCCTTGATCGTTTTGATTGTCTTGTTTATTCTCTTGATTTTGATCTTGATCTTTTTTGTCTTGCTGATCCTTCTTTTGATCTTGATCCTTGTTCTTATTTTTTTCCTGATCTTTTTGTTGATCTTTATTCTGGTCTTTTTTGTCCTGCTTATTCTTGTTCTGATCTTTATTCTGATCTTGCTGTTGTTTTAGCATTTTCCTGGCATAATCCAGATTGTAGCGAGCTTCTTCGTCTTCAGGATTATTGCGCAAAGCCATTTTATAAGCTTCAATACTCTTTTCATATTGCTTCGCTTTTAGCAACGAATTACCCAAATTGTAATAGGCCTTTCCTTTTTGTTCTTTTGAAAGATCAGCTTGCCCGATTTTAGCAAATAGCTCAGACGATTTTTCATAATCTTCTTGCTCATAAATAGCATCCGCCAAATTAAAAGTACCACTCAAGGAATTGGGATTCTTGTCTAATGCTTTTCGGTAATTAATCTCGGCATCGGCAAAATTATTATCCTGATAGGATTTGTTTCCTTGCCTAACTAATGTTTTATCACTTTGCGCCTGAGCAAAAGCAAAAGAAAACACAAAGATTATTGATAGTACACTCTTATTCATTTTCTTTATTTTTCAAACAATTTAATTTTCCCTGCAAACCGACTTTTCCTCTCAAATATCAGCAGTTCTAAAACCAACAAAAACAAGGCCAAAGCAAGGAAATACTGAAACCTATCTTCATAATCAGAAAACATCTTGGTTTCGTAACGTTGTTTTTCCATCTTGCTTATTTCCTCAAACACTTGATTTAATCCCGCCGAAGTATTGTTTGCTCGTACATAAATTCCATTTCCTGCCGTGGCTATTTTTTGTAAAGTCAGCTCATCAAGTTTTGTAATAACGGTTTTTCCCGAAATATCTTTCTTATAACCCATTTGTTGTCCATTTTTAAATTCAGGAATGGGAGCTCCTTCGGGTAAACCAATGCCAATTGTATAGACTTTAATTCCTTGCTCAACCGCATTTTCAGTAGCTGTAATCGGATTATCATCATGGTCTTCACCATCTGTAATAATAACGATTGCCTTCTCGTGTTTATTATCACCAAATGCCGTTAAAGATAATTCTATCGCCTGTCCAATACTTGTTCCTTGTGTGGGAACTACGTCGGTATCAATAGTAGATAAGAATAATTTTGCAGCACTATAATCCGACGTAATTGGCAACTGCATATAGGCTTTTCCAGCAAATACCACAATACCAATCCTATCACCCTCCAGTTTATCTATCAACTGTGAAATAGCACGTTTGGCTCTTTTCAATCGATTGGGCTTAATGTCTTCGGCTAACATGCTGTTGGAAACATCCAGAGCAATCACCAAATCAACACCTTTACGCTCAACTTCTTCGAGTTTTGATCCAATTTGGGGATTCGCTAATCCTAAAATCAGAAAGAAAAAGGCCAAGCTTAGTAAAATGAATTTTACCCAGAGCTTAAAATTAGAACGATTGGGCATTAAAGCTTGAATCAGTTTCACATCACCTAATTGCCTTATGTTTCTTTTTCTTCTTAAAATCATCACCCAAAAGAAAATGAAAAACACAGGAATTAATATCCAAGCATATAAATAATTTATATTTTCAAATCGAAACATTTCCATACTCTACGCGCTTTAAGGAATGGTTTTTAAATAAACGTATTTCATAAGCATCAACACCACAAAGAAAATCAAAGCCCACAAAGCATAAGGTTTGAATTCTTCAGTCTTCTGATTGAAAACGGTCACATCAATTTTTGATTTTTCCAACTCATCAATTTGAGCATAAATTTCTTGAAGCTTTTTATTGCTGGTAGCTCTAAAATAAATCCCATCCGTAGTTGCGGCAATTTGCTTTAACAAAGGCTCATCAATCTTCACTTCCATCGGACGTAATTCAATACCAAAAGGAGTTTGCACAGGATAAGGCGCCGTGCCGATTGTTCCCACTCCAATTGTGTACACTCTGATTCCATACATTTTTGCAATCTCAGCGGCCGAAGAAGCATCAAGCGAACCCATATTACTGATTCCATCGGTTAAAAGAATAATGACTTTACTAATGGCTTGACTATCTTTTAAACGAGCTAAAGCTGTTGCCAAACCATCACCAATAGCTGTTCCATCTTCTATCATTCCGCTTTTTACATCTTTAAATAAGGAATTCAAAACTTGATGATCGGTAGTTAAAGGACATTGTGTAAACGCTTCCCCCGAAAAAATAACCAATCCTATTCTGTCATTTGGACGCCCATCAATAAAATCGATAGCCACTTTTTTGGATGCTTCTAAACGATCGGGTTTTAAATCCTGCGCCAACATACTGCCCGAAACATCAAGAGCCATCACAATATCAATCCCTTTGATGGAAACATTTTTTTGCTTTGCTGTACTTTGAGGTCTGGTTATTGCCACAATAAGTAACGCGATTATGATCATTTTCAAAATAAAAGGCACATGAATCAGTCTTTGTCGAATCGTTTTTGGAGCTCCTTTAAATCGGCTCAATCCTGAATAATTTAGTTGAGCATAATTTTGTTTATGCTTAAACCAATACCAAGTTACTAAGGCTGGGATAATGAGCAATAGATAAAAAAATCGGGGATTTACAAAATCGATATTATTCCACATTTGCAAGCTCCTTTCCCTTTGTTTCCAAAACAACTAATTTGGTTTCATTTACAAAATCGATTCCCAAATTCAAACAAGTATCGTTTTCCAATGCTGTTGGTTTTGTTTTAGCGAATTTTACCAAATCGGCCAATTCCAGACTTCCTTTTAATTTAGACATTACCTCTTCATTAATAGAACGATTTTTCAATCCCTCAATTATCTCATGAGTGGTCATTTCTACCGCCATCAACTCAAATCTTTCTTCGATGTAAATTCGAATAATATCTGTAAGCTCAGAATAATAATTCTTTACTTTTCCTGCTTGCCATAGTTTTTTCAAACGTAAGCGATCCAAATCATCCAGCGCTTTTTCATGAGCCGGTATTTTAGGTTCTTCTTTTCTAAACAAAGGCTTTTTCTTTCTTTTTCTGTAAAAATAGAAAGCTGTAAATATAAGAGCTCCCAATGCGATAACAAACAAAATCCAAGGCAAAAATTCCATGAGAGTATAGGGTTCGGGAAGTGGCCCAACCAATGGCTTAATTGCCTGAGTGGTATCCGCATCAACTGTAAATACACTAATCAAACGTGGATCAGAAACAATGATTTGTATCAAAGAATCATCATGATTTTTATAACCAAATGAAAAAGCAGGCAAAACAAAATAGCCACTATCAAAAGCCGTTATTTTAAGTTGTTGATAAAAACGCGTAGTCTCGCCTTTTAAAAAGGAAGTGTCGATTTTTGATCTTTCAACGATTTCCAAATTTGAACCAAGAGAATCAGGAATAAAAGGAAAATAACCTTGCTTTGCTGATGGCAGTTTATAATCAATATCCACTTTAACCTGTTGCCCAATCAAAATGG
>JAGGUP010000126.1 GCA_021158405.1 Bacteroidales bacterium | reverse complement strand
CCGAACAGAGAAGTTAAGCCTGCCCGCGCTGATGGTACTGCCATTATGGTGGGAGAGTAAGTCGTCGCCTTCCTTTTCTAAAAAACCCCTCTATTAATTTAGTGGGGTTTTTTTGTGCGTTTTTTTTGAAATTTAATTTATACCCAAATAAAGGGTACGAAAAAGATTTCTGCTTGATTCCACAATTACATTAAACCTTATCTTTGTTAACATTGTCTTTATTAATCAACCAGATTGTGTAATTAGGAATTAATCACATTGCTAAAGAAATGAAAACGTAAGAATATTGCTATGAGTAGATTTGATAATATTACTATCTTTTGTGAGAATACGGATGTTGAAAAAACTTATCCTTTTGGAACCACTTTGCAGGATATTATTCATGATCAGGAAATTGATATCGGGAGTCCTATTTTGGGTGCTATGGTTAATAATACATTAAAAGAATTGGATTATCTAGTATATAAACCTAAAACCGTATGTTTTATTGATTATCGGCATCCTGATGGCAAGCGCATGTATATGAGGTCTTTATCATTGGTTTTGTTTAAGGCTGTGATCGATCTTTATCCGAAGAATAAATTAAAAATTGAGCATGCCGTTTCTAATGGTTTGTATTGTGAGGTTGGCGAAATAAGTGATGAAGATGAGCATATTGAAATTGTTCGAAAACTGCGCAAAAGGATGCAGGAAATCATTGAATTAGATATCCCTTTTGAACGAAAGGAGATACGAACAGAATATGCGTTGAAAATATTTGAGGAGTTTGGCCTTGACGACAAATGTACTCTGATGGATACGCGTAAGCAATTTTACAGTTCAGTATACCGATTTGATAATGTTGTTAATTATTTTTATGGTTATCTTTTACCTTCAAGTGGATACTTGAAAAAATTCGATCTTGTTAAATATTACGAAGGTATGTTGCTTGTCGCTCCCAAGGAAAATGATCCTCAAAAGTTGCCAGATATTGTTATTCAGAATAAATTATTTGAAATATTCCAAGAGTTTAAGGAGTGGGTAGAGATTATTGGCGTGCCCAATGTGGGGCAGCTTAACTTGGCTACTCAGAATGGAAAGATAAGTGAGATAATTAAAATTTCAGAAGCTTTGCAAGAGAAGAAACTTGCTTCTATTGCCGATATGATTAATAAGCGAAAAGGCGAGCTAAAAGTGGTTCTTATTTCAGGACCTTCTTCGTCTGGGAAAACCACGTTTGCCAAGCGTTTATCTATTCAGCTGAGTGTTATTGGATTTAAACCTATTGTTTTGTCGATGGATAATTATTTTGTGGATCGCGATCATACACCACGTGATAAAAATGGAGATTATGATTTTGAAAGTCCACAGGCATTAGATATTAAACTTTTTAATGAGAATATGCTTGATTTATTTGAAGGTAAGGAAATTGATTTACCAAAATTTTCGTTTTCAACAGGACAAAGATCATATAATGGTTCAAGGTTAAAATTGGATACTAACAGTATTATTTTGGTAGAAGGGATTCATGGATTAAATCCACTTATTTCTGAAATGATTCCTAACAATAGAAAGTTTAAAGTGTATGTCTCTGCGTTAACACCTTTAAGTATAGATTCTAGTAATCGTATTCCTACTACGGATAATCGCTTGATTAGACGTATGGTACGAGATTATTCCTATCGAGGATATTCTGCCTTAGAAACAATGCAGCGTTGGCCTAGCGTTAGGGCAGGAGAAGAAAAATATATTTTTCCTTATCAGGAAGAAGCTGACGTTATGTTTAATACGGCATTATTGTTTGAACTGGGAGTTTTGAAAAAATGGGTAGAACCCATATTAAAAGAAGTTCCGCCAATTGTTCCAGAGTATTCGGAAGCAAAACGATTACTCAAATTTCTATCTTATATTTTACCCATAGCGGAGAAGGAAATTCCACCCACTTCGATTTTACGCGAGTTTTTAGATGGTAGTAGTTTTGATTATTCCTAAGATGGTTTGAAAAAAGATTCCATTCAAAAATTAGCAAGTCAACTCAATAAAAAGAATGCGTAATTTTATTTTTTATAAATTTCAATTATGAATGAATTTTCGGTAACTATTTTAGGGAGTAGCGCTGCAACTCCAACATCAACGCGTTTTCCTAGTGCACAAGTAGTTTCTCATCAATATCGGCCTTTTTTAGTTGATTGTGGGGAAGGTACCCAAATGCAAATTCGAAAAAACAAAATCCGATTTTCTAAAATCAACCACATCTTTATTAGTCATACTCACGGCGATCATTTTTTTGGATTGATTGGGTTGATATCGAGTTTTAATTTATTGGGTCGTGAAACAGATCTGCACATCTATGCTCCTGAAAGCATCAAAGCGGTCTTGGATTTGCAACTCGCCGTATCAGAATCTCAACTTAGATATAAAATTCAATATCACTTTTTAAAATTCGACGATAAGTATCTTCTTTATGAAGATAAACAACTCAAAATTTATTCTTTTCCTTTACGTCACAGTATTCCAACTTGTGGTTTTCTGTTTAAGGAAAAGCCCTATCCACGGAAGATTAGAAAAGAAGTTTTGAAAATATATGATATTCCTGATTTAGCTTTTGAAGGAATTAAACGAGGAAACGATTTTGTGAAGGAAAATGGTGAAATTGTAAGCAATGAAACGCTAACCTCATCAGGAATGGATCAAAAATCTTATGTTTATTGCTCTGACACGGCTTATTTTAAAAATATTTCAGACTACCTTGAGGATGTTGATTTGCTTTATCACGAATGTAGTTTTATGGAAGATATGCGAGTTACTGCTGAAGCTAAAATGCACTCAACAACTCTTGATGCTGCAAGAACTGCAAACAATATAGGAGCAAAAAAGCTAATTATTGGCCATTTTTCTGCTCGTTATAAAGAATTGGAGCCAGTTCTTTTGGAGACCAAGACAGTTTTTGAAAATACGATTCTGGCAAGTGAAGATTTAAAAATTAACATATAAAAAAAAGGCTACCGAATGGCAGCCCCTTAGTTTTTTATCATTGAATTTTTTTATCCAATATTTTAAGAAAATATCGGACTGCTATGTAAGCAACATATATTGTTACTGGCCAGCTAATTATCATTAATATTGCTTTTGTATACATTTTTTCTCCTTTTTTTAATAAGCGTGAGAGTCGTTTTTCATTTCGTCAGCATCTATTTTTTTCTTATTCATAGCTCTCCAAGTATAAATGATATAGGCCAAAACAATTGGAATCATTAGAGAGACATAACTCATTACAGTTAAGGTATATTCGCTTGATGAACTATTAAAGATAGTGATCGATGATTGTAAATCGGTGAAAGAAGGATAGTAGGCCGTATTGTTAAAACCAGCAACTAGAAAAAGTCCGAAAACCGTTAATACTGTTCCAATGCCTGTATACCAAATTCCTTTCGATCCACATTTTTTAGTTGTAAAATAAGCTCTTATAATACCTAGTAATACCAGTACTACGCCAAGTAAGAATATGATCATCACCAATGGCATTTGTAATAGATTGTGTAGATATTTATAAGGTTCCATAAATACTTCTTTTGTATCTGGATTAACAGCATAACCATCCATCATTAATATATTTCCAACAAAGAATAGGAAGAAAACTAAGAACGGAATAGCATTGTTAAACAGTGATTTTCGAGCTCTATATATAATTCCTTCGTGATCAATAGAATTCATAAAGTACAGATTTGCCAATACACGCGATAGAAAAAATACTGCCAATCCTAAAGATAAGTTTACAAATGTTGCATATCTCGTAAAGTCTAAAGCCAATTCTAAACCACGAAATGGAGAATCCCAGAATGAGCGATTCATATCATCAATATGAAAGGGTGAGCCTGTAAAGAATGTAGCAACAGCAGTTCCTAAAAATAGGGTAGCAATAATGCCGTTTAACATCAAAAACATTTCATAGGTTTTCTGACCCAGAAAGTTATTTGGTTTTGTACGGTATTCATACGAAACGGCTTGTAAAATGAATGCAAATAGAATAATCATCCAAACCCAATAAGCTCCTCCAAAACTGGTAGAGTAGAAGAGAGGGAATGAGGCAAAAAATGCTCCTCCAAAAACGACTAGAGTGCTAAATGTAATTTCCCATTTACGCCCTAAAGCGTTAACAAGCATTTTCTTCTCTAATTCATTTTTTGCAACGGTGTAAATTAGTGTTTGTCCACCTTGTACAAAGAATAAAAATATAAGTAGAGCGCCTAACAACGCAATAATGGCATACCAATAATGTTGTAAAATACTATAATCTAATGTTTCAAACATATTAATGTCCTCCTTCGTTTGGTCCTATTTTTATTTGTTTTAGCATAATCTTAATCTCAGCAATTAGCAGTGCTGCAAATACAACAAAGAATAGCCAGAAAGTAATCATTACAGAGGTCGAGTCAATATTCGAAACCGCCGTCATTGTTGGCATCAAATCTTGAATTACCCAAGGTTGACGCCCGAGTTCGGTAATAACCCATCCACTTTCTGTTGCGAGATAAGCAAGAGGCATAGTCCATAAAGCAACCCATAATAACCAGCGTTTAGTATGAAGCTTATTTTTAAGACTTAAGAATAATATAAGTAAAAAGAGAACTCCAAAATATCCACCTAAGGCAACCATAATATGGAATGAATAGAAGGAAATGGGTACACTTGGGATGATATCGTGTGGATTTTTAAAATAGCTATATCCAAAGTATTTGAAATAGGAATTCATCCATTCTTCATTCTCAAAATTAGTACGAAGTGAATCTGCAAGGACTATATTGTTTTCTTTTTTAGCTAATTTGTAATCAGCCAATGCATTATTCGCTATAGTTCCTCGCTCAATTTTTTCATAGTAAGACATAATGCCTTGTTCTTCATTTCCGTGAACTAAATCGTAAATACCTGGTACATAAGCATCAAAATCAAGGGAAGCCATATACGATAAAGCACTTGGAATCTGTATTTCAACTAAGAAGTCTTGCTTCTTAGGATTCTCAACTGTAGGATCGTCTTTTAGGATTCCAACAGCGACTAAAGGAGCATTTGTGGTTCCGTAATAAAGACCTTCCATAGCCGCAAATTTCATAGGTTGTGTTTTTGAAATCTCACGTGCCGATTCATCACCCATAAAACCGGTCATAATGGTAAATAGTAGTCCAAAAGCAGAAGCTACTATTATGCTTCTTTTAGCAAGAATTACATTTCTATTTTTTATTAAAAACCAAGCACTAATACCTACAACAAATACTGCTGCAACGATGTAGCTAGAGTAAATGGTATGTAAAAATTTATTTACTGCTGTTGGCGAGAAAAGAATGTCCCAGAAATTAGCCATTTCATTTCTTGCTGTATCAGGATTAAATTGCATTCCAATTGGATTTTGCATCCAGCCATTAGCAACTAAAATCCATAGTGCTGAAAGGCTAGAACCAATAGCTGTTAACCAAGTTGCTGCCAAGTGAAATCCTTTACTTACTTTATCCCACCCAAAGAACATAATTGCAATAAAGGTAGATTCCATAAAGAATGCCATAATGCCTTCTATAGCTAGGGGAGCACCAAAAATATCACCAACAAACCAAGAATAGTTTGACCAGTTGGTTCCAAATTGGAACTCAAGAATAATTCCTGTAGCTACTCCAATAGCAAAATTAATTCCAAAAAGAGTCATCCAGAATTTGGTAATTTTCTTCCATTCCAGGTCTCCAGTTTTATAATAAATAGTTTCCATTATGGCCAGTATAAAAGTTATACCTAGCGTTAATGGAACAAAAAGCCAGTGGTATAATGCTGTTAATGCAAATTGCCCCCTAGACCAATCGATTAATGTAAAATCAAAATTTTCCATAGATTTTATTTTGGGTTCGTTAATTGCTCAATGACATAATCACTTCGTTCTTGATCTGAATCGAAGTTGCTTTTTAAAAAATTAGGAAAAAAGAAGAGTTTAAGAATAGCAAACATGATAAATAGTTTTATTAAAATGATAAGCCATAGTTGTTTGCCAACTTTCATTTCCTTAAAACCATTTAGGTAAAAGTTAAAAATACGGTTTAAAATGCTCATCAATTAAGGTATAATAGTGCTTATTTTCTTTAAAACATAGACTATCAACAAATATATAATAAAAATAGATAATTACAAGGAATTGTTAAAAAAGCATTTAAGTATTTCAATATCGAATTAATTATGGCCTATAGATTTATGCAAAAGTGTGTATTAAATCTTTATGCATGTTTTTGATTAGGGTAATGAAAATTTGACAATAAATTCTATTTTTGTAAACGCTTAATAATAAAAAGAGAAAATATGTTTGCTTACTTCGCTAAATTTATTTTGTGGGTATTTGGATGGAAAGTTGATCAAAATATACCCAAGGAAAAATCTTTTATTATTCTAGTCGCTCCTCATACTTCAAATTGGGACTTTTTAGTAGGCCGATTGGTTATTGGCTCTTTGAGGGTTCCGCAACGTGTCCTTATGAAGAAGGAAATGTTTTTCTTTCCTTTAAAGTATTTGCTCAGGGCTTTAGGAGCTATGCCAATTGATAGAAAGAAAAGTTTGAAAATGGTAGATTACGTTGTTGAGATGTTTAATCAAAAAGACGATTTTGTTTTTTCTATCACTCCCGAAGGAACACGTTCTTATGTAGAAAAATGGAAAACAGGGTTTTATCATATTGCTACTAAAGCCAATGTGCCGATTGTTTTAGGAAAAATTGATTATAAGCGTAAAGAGTCTGGTTTAGCCGATGTAATCTATCCAAGTGGAGATTTTGATAAAGATTTTAGACTCATTATAGATATTTTAGGAGATGTTACTGGTTGTAATCCAGAAAAGTACAATCCAAAACCTGCTAATATTGAGTATTAGCCTTGAAAATGTTTTTTTTAACTTAAAGTAAGTGAAAATTCACTAATATTGATTTCTTAAGACTATTTTTGCATTACAAATAATAATGAGTAAAGAACCAAACTATGTCTGTTTTTGTTAGTCGATTTGTATTAAAGCTTTTTGGTTGGAAGGTTGTAAAACAAAATATCAAAGAAAAATCTTATGTTATTGTTGCTGCTCCCCATACATCCAATTGGGATTTTATTATTGCACGTCTTGGCGTAAGTTGGGTAGGGATTCCTCAAAAAGTACTGATGAAAAAAGAAATGTTTTTCTTTCCATTAAATTATATTTTAAGAGCATTAGGTGCGATGCCGATAGATAGAAAAGGAAGTATAAAAATGGTTGATTATATTATTCAACTGTTTAAGGAAAAAGATGATTTTGTTTTTTCAATTTCTCCGGAAGGAACGCGGAGTTACGTTGAAAAATGGAAAACGGGTTTTTATCATATTGCTACCAAAGCTAATGTTCCGCTTGTTTTTGGAAGATTGGACTATAAGAAAAAAGTGTTAGAATTTAGTGATACTTTTTATCCAACTGGAAATTTCGAAAAAGATTTTATAAAAATTTTGGATCACTTTAGTGATGCTTATGGATTATATCCTGAGAAATTCAACAGGAAACCAGCTAATATAACATACTCTCCTACTTCTTAAGAAAATATATATTAGCCGTATTCAAATAGTGCAATGTGTAAATGTATACATATGAAATTATATCATTATTTAGAAGTGCTTTAAATTGTGCGAATACATTTAACAATCGAATGACTTAAGTCAAAAAACTTTATACATTTGCGACTAAATTTTAAAAACTAAAAAAATCTTTTTCTATGTTTATTTTAATGGTTGTCATTTTTGTTCTGGGTTATCTTGCTATTGCTCTAGAGCATCCTCTAAAAGTCAATAAAGCCGCATCTGCTTTATTATTAGGCTCTTTAACTTGGGTAGCTTATATTATGGGAGCTGCTGATATTTTTAATTCAGGCGTGAGTACAGCGTGGAACGAGTTCTTTGCTGCACATCCCGATGCAAATAATCTTCATGGATATGTAGATTTTATTGTTCATCATGAGATTATTGAACATCTAGGTGAAATCTCTGAAATTTTATTCTTTTTGCTTGGTGCAATGACCATTGTTGAAATTATAGATCAACATCAAGGATTTAAGCTTATCACCGACAAAATTACAACAACAAAGAAAGTAAAGTTGTTATGGATATTAAGTTTCTTAACTTTCTTTATGTCTGCCGCATTAGATAATTTAACCACTACTATTGTAATGGTAGCTCTCTTACGTAAATTAATTGCAGATAAGGAAACGCGTTGGTTCTTTGCTAGTATGGTAGTTCTTGCTGCAAATGCTGGAGGAGCTTGGTCACCTATTGGCGATGTAACAACAATTATGTTATGGATTGGTGGACAAGTTACGGCCACTAATATTATTGCAATGGTTATTATCCCTAGTTTAGTAACTATGGTTATTCCTGTTGTTTTCCTCTCATTTACCATGAAAGGGGATGTACAACGTCCAGTTTTATCTGCAGATGACAAAAAGGAATTCACTACTCTTTTTGAGCGTAAACTCCTACTGTTTATGGGCGTAGGTGCTTTATTATTTGTTCCTGTTTTCAAAACAGTTACCCATTTACCTCCATATATGGGTATGTTATTTGGTCTTGGCATTATGTGGGTTACCACCGAAATTATGCATAAGCACAAAAGTGGTGAAGATAAACGTCGATTATCTGTAGTTGGCATACTTAGTAAAGTAGATGTTCCAACTGTTTTTTTCTTTTTAGGAATCCTTTCAGCTGTAGCAAGTTTACAATCTGCTGGTCATTTAGGTTTATTGTCTCAGTGGTTAGATGAAGTGACAAATAAAAATATCTATATTATTAATACGGCTATTGGAATTTTATCTTCTATAGTAGATAATGTGCCATTAGTAGCAGGTGCTATGGGTATGTATCCAATGCAAGAAATTGGCCATTTTGCTCAGGATGGTGTCTTCTGGGAATTATTAGCCCTTACAGCTGGTACTGGTGGAAGTATCTTAATAATTGGATCTGCAGCTGGTGTTGCTGCAATGGGTATGGAAAAAATCGATTTCATCTGGTATATGAAACGAATTAGTTTGTTAGCTCTATTAGGTTATTTTGCAGGTATTGCAACTTACTGGTTACAGGCTACTATCTTACATTCACATTAAAATATAAGTTTTACAGAGAAAAGAGCTTGTGTTTATTCGCAAGCTCTTTTTTTATGTGTATTTATTTGGGATCAGTATTAAAACTTGGGTTAAAATCTTGTAAATATTCTTTTGAATTGCCACGGTCTAATAATTTTTCTACGCATATTAAAAAAACAGTTTTTGTTAGAGTTTCTTTTGTCCTTAGAAAAGCGGTGGTCGACCTCTTTTTAATAGCTATAGTAGTGTTTGCAAAAGCTTAGGGAGATCTGGGAAGTTCCGAGTGTGCGAGGAAATCACCCAGTCGAACTTAGCTTTTGTAAATGCGGAGATTGTTATTAAAAATCAGTCTTGACTTTTGCTTTCTTTTGTGTCAAGACAAAAGGAAACGGATAAAGAATATTTTTTGCCTAAATTTACCGTAATCCAAGTTTTAACCTGACCCTTTATTTGCCTTT
>JAGGUP010000053.1 GCA_021158405.1 Bacteroidales bacterium | reverse complement strand
TTGACAATTTATATCAAGATATTGATCTCTATGATAATACCATCCTACTTATGACCAATCCTTTTACCAGTCCAATATCCGACTTTGCGCCTTCGATTTATAAATTTCGAATTATTGACACCCTTGATGTAAATGGTTACAACTGTTTTAAACTTGCTTTTCAGCCTCGAAATAAACAGGATTTTGCTTTTGGCGGAAATTTATACATTACAAATGATAGTCGTTATGCCTTGATAAAAGCTGATATGCGTGTTTCAAAAGACATCAATCTAAATTTTGTTAATGATTTGGAAATCATTCAAGAATATTCATTCATTAACAATAAAGCTTGGGTACTTACAACTGATAAATTAGTTGTTGATTTTAACTTGGGAGAGAAAGGTATCGGCATGTTTGGTAGGAAAAGTATTTATTACGATAACTTCATTTTTAACAAAATCATGCCTGATAGTTTGTACTCAGGACTAGAAAGAGAAATAAAAACCTTGGGATTTAATGAAAGGGATAGCTCATTTTGGAAAAAAAATAGAATCGTTGATATAACAGAGCAAGAAAAAAATATTTATACAATGGTCGATAGCATTCAAAATATACCCGCTTTTAAACGGACCATGGATGTTGTAATGTTATTAGTGGCTGGATATTGGAATTTTAATAAAATTGATGTAGGCCCTGTGAGTACTTTCTATAGCTTTAACGATGTGGAAGGTTTTCGTTTACGATTGGGAGGACAGACGAGCGATAAATTCAGTAAAAAATTCAGGTTAAACGCTTACGGAATATACGGCTTTAAAGATAAACAGTTTAAATATTCTGCTATGGCAACCTTGTCGCTAAACAACAAACCACTGACTGATAATCCCAAACACTATATTTCGGCTCAGTATCAGTACGAAACCAATTTCCCGGGAATGGATGTGGAATTTATTAATGAAGATAACTTCCTACTTTCGTTTAAACGGGGCGTTGCCGATAAAATCCTCTACAACCGGATGTTTAATATTAAACATTATCGCGATTGGAAAAACGGATTTTCAACAACCCTTGTTGTAAGAAACATTGAACAAAAACCTGGCGGCACACTTTATTTCAATTACCAAGACGGTCATTCTGTTCAATCAATAACATCAAGCGAGATAACAGCCGCCATTCGTTTTGCACCTAACGAAAAGTTTTATCAGGGAATTAATTTTAAAACCCCAATCTTTACGAATCAACCCATTATGCAGCTCAGCTATACACAAGGGATGAAAGGAATTTTCGGATCCGATTATTCTTATAGCAAATTGAAGTTTAATGTATTTAAACGGTTTTATTTGGGCCCGCTTGGATTCACCAATACCTCTATGGAAACAGGTAAAATATTTGGGAAAGTTCCCTTTTTACTCCTTAACCTGCCTCGTGCAAACCAAACCTATTCATACCAACTTCGTTCATATAATATGATGAATTTTCTTGAATTTGCCAGTGACGAATATGTCAGTTTGTTTGTTGAACATCATTTTAATGGTTTTATTTTAAACAAAATCCCACTACTTAAGAAATTAAAATGGCGTTCTGTTGTTTCATTTAAAGGTTTATATGGAGGGATAACCGACAGAAATAATCCGGAAATTACCTCAGGACTAATACAATTTCCCACAGATGTAAATGGTAATCCAACCACTTTTTCCTTAGAAGAAAAACCATATATGGAAGCAAGTGTAGGAATTGGGAATATATTTAAATTCTTCAGGGTGGATCTGGTCAGAAGGCTAACGTATTTGGATCATCCAGATGTGACAAGATATGGAATTAGGGCACGATTTAAATTTGATTTTTAAAAAAAGAAATATGAGACTACTACAACAAAAATTCGCAAAATATAATATTCCACAGACCTTAATGAAAAACGGAATCTATTCTTATTATCATTCGTTTGAGTCTGGACAGGATGCCGAAGTTATATTAAATGGGGAAAAAGCCCTTATGTTCGGCTCTAATAGTTATTTGGGCTTAACTAATCATCCGGAAATTGTAGAAGCTGCAAAAAAGGCACTCGATAAATATGGAACAGGTGCCTCAGGTTCCAGATTAATGAATGGAAACCTTGATTTACACAACGAACTTGAAAATAATTTGGCGGATTTTGTTAACAAACCTGCAGCTACCATATTTAGTACAGGTTTTCAGGTGAATATGGGAACAATTCCAAGTCTTGTGGGCAGAAATGATTTGATTGTATTTGATGAAAAAAGTCATGCCTCTATTATTGAAGGATGCAGGCTCGCTTTTGCGAAAAATCTAAAATATAAACATAATGACATGGAGGCTTTGGAGAAAATTCTCCAAAAAGCAGATAAAACACAGACAACCTTAATTATTACGGATGGTATCTTTAGCATGGAAGGAGATATTGCTCCTCTCGATAAAATATGTAAATTAGCTGATAAATACTCAGCCTCTGTAATGGTTGATGATGCGCATGCATTAGGTGTAATTGGGGAAAATGGGTCAGGTACGGCCTCTCATTTTAATGTTACTGAAAAAATAGACTTGATAATGGGAACTTTTAGTAAATCCTTAGCTTCTTTAGGTGGTTTTGTTGCCGGTGACTTTGAAACCATCAATTATATCAAGCATAATGCACGCTCCTTGCTATTTAGTGCCGGAATTCCTCCAGCATCGGCAGCAACAGTGTTAAAGGCATTAGAAATAATTAAAAGAGAGCCGGAAAGAATCTCTCGATTGTGGGAAAATACAAATTATGCTTCCAAGTGTCTTCTACAAGAAGGTTTTTCTATTGGAGAGAGTACAACACCTATTATTCCTATATTTATAGGAGATGATATTAAAACCTTTCAATATGGAACAATGCTATTAGAACAAGGAATTTATGTTAATCCTGTGGTAAGTCCCGGAGTAGAAAAAGGCAAAGCCATCCTGCGATTTTCGTTGATGGCAACACATACCAAAGAACAAATTGACATTGCAATTGACAAACTGGTTAAATGCCGAGAATTAATTGAAACTGCTGAGCTTATTGAGAAATCCTAATTCATAACAAACACTTGAAAATTATGGAAAATATTTTAGTAAAAGAAGTTGAATCGAAATCCGATCTAAGAAAATTTATTGCTTTTCCTGACAAATTATACAAAGGCAATAAATACAGGGTTCCACAATTACACATGTACGAAAAAGCAGCTTTGATGCCCGAAAAAAACTCTGCTTTTGAATTTTGCGAAGCAAAATACTGGCTGGCTTATAAAAACAACAAAATAGTGGGTAGGATAGCTGCCATCATCAATCATAAGTCCAACGAAATTTGGAACGAAAAACACATGCGTTTCGGATGGATTGATTTTATTGATGACCTAGAGGTTTCCGGAGCTCTTATCAAAACCGTTGAAGGCTTGGCAAAGGAAAAAGGGATGACTGCGGTGCATGGACCACTGGGTTTTTCCGATATGGATTTAGAAGGAATGCTGATAAAAGGTTTTGATGAGATTGCTACACAAGCCACAATTTATAACTATCCTTATTATCCTGTTCACCTCGAAAAACTGGGTTATTCCAAAGATACTGACTGGGTTCAATTTGAGATAAAGGTGCCGGATAAAGTACCCGAAAAACTAAAAAGAATATCTTCATTGGTGCTAGAAAAATATAATCTAAGAATATTGGAGACAAAAAAGCCAAAAGATTTACTTCCTTATGCTAAAAGCATGTTTTATACTTTAAATGATGCTTTTAAATCTTTATACGGATTTGTTCCCTTAACCGATAAGCAAATAGAACAATACACCAAAGATTATTTCTCCGCCATTGATGTGAAATATGTTTGTTTTGTGCTGGACGAAAATGATGAAGTAGCCGGTTTCGGGATTTCATTTCTTTCTTTATCAAAAGCATTGCAAAAAGCAAACGGAAAACTTTTCCCTACTGGCTTTATCCATGTTTTAAAGGCACTTCGTAAAAACAACAAAGTAGATATGCTGTTACAAGCCGTAAAACCTGAATACCAAAATAAAGGAGTGGCAGCCATTTTTTACACAAATATGATGCAAGCTTATATTGATAACGGTATTGAAATCGCTATTTCCAGTCATGCGCTTGAGGATAACAAAAGTGCTTTTTTAATGTTTAAAAATTACGAAATCCGTCAACATTTAAAAAGGAGATGTTATATTAAAAAGGGAGTATGAAAAAAGTTTTAGTCACGGGTGCCAGTGGGTTTATCGGCAGTTTTCTTGTTGAAGAAGCATTAAGACAAAACTTTGAAGTTTATGCGGGCATTAGAAAATCGAGCAACAGAAAATATCTTTCGAATCCCGCCATCCACTTTGTTGAATTAAATTTTAAAGATAAATCAGCATTAACTAAGATGCTGAATAATAGGGATAGGTTCGATTATATTATACATACAGCAGGGCTTATAAAAACATGCCACAAAGACGATTTTAAAACCATCAATTACCAATACACGAAAAATTTTATTGAGGCTCTTCAAGAAACAGCTAAAGTTCCAGACAAGTTTTTATTTATTAGCAGTTTGGCCGCTTTTGGACCGGGCAACGAAAAAACCATGCAGCCGATTAAACCTACTGATACACCGAATCCAGTTACCTTGTATGGCAAAAGTAAATTAATGGCAGAGCAGTATATTCAATCATTACCTGACTTTCCTTATTTAATATTTCGACCTACAGGCGTTTATGGTCCTCGCGAAAAAGATTATTATCTGGCTTATAAAGCAATCAAACAACATATTGAATCTTATATTGGCACAAAAGAACAACATATTACCTTTTTATATGTTACCGATTTAACGCGACTTGTGTTGGACGCACTTCAATCGGATAAAAGCCAAAAAGCATACTTTGTTACCGATTTAAAACAATATACAGCACAGCAATTCAATAACATCATAAAGAAGACGATGAATAAAAAAACACTTGTGCTGGTTTTCCCAAAATTCTTTATTAAACCTTTTGTTTTTGTTAGTGAAAAACTATCGTGCTGGTTTGGCAAGCCTGCAACATTAAACACCGATAAGTCCAATGAGTTGATCTGTAAGAACTGGTTATGCGAAAGTGATGAAATTGTGAAAGATTTTGGTTTTCAGCCGGAATATGACTTGGAAAGAGGCGTACAGGAAACGATCAGCTGGTTTAAAAAGGAAAAGTTATTATGAGCATGAGAAAAACGATTTTATTTTTGATTATTGTATGTGGCGGTTTTTCACTTAGCTTAAAGGAAGAAGGTGAAAAATACTCAGTACCGTCTAAATCACGTAAATCATTGTTTTACATTCAACGAAACCACAATAGAAATACCATCGTTTACGATGCAAACTTTGACAAATCGGGTCAATTAAACAAAGAGGAGCCTATCCATGTTTATTGGATTAGATATGAAGAACGGGGACAAAAAATGGAACTAAGAACCATTGAAAAATGGTATGCTTATGGTGTAAAAGCGTCTAAAATTAAAAATAACAATAAGGAATTTAAAATTAATCTCGTTGCAAGCTCAAAAAAAGAATTCCTTCTTAAGGAAGAAAATTCCTTTAAAGCAGCCATTTATACAACAATAAATGGTAAACAAGCAAAATTAGAACACCTTTACATTTTTGCAGACAATACGGGATTTTGGCCTAAAGTAAAATATATTGAGCTTTTCGGAGAAGATATAACTTCTGGGGAAAGTGTTTATGAAAAATTGATGACAGATCAGTAACAGACCTATACTATGGAATTTAAGCGATTTACAAAAAGAGATATCATTATTAACAGCTTGATTGCCATCATTTACCTTATTTGGACACATTTTGCAGGAGGAACAAGACCCGAGCATTATTTTTTGGTTTTTCTATGGTTTATTATGTTTTATGCACACGAAAAGACACGCCGATTCATTCTTGGCTTTTCAATATTTATTATTTTTTGGATTATTTATGATTCTATGCGGATACTTCCTAATTACGAGGTGTCAGCGGTTCATATCAAACAGCCTTACGAGCTGGAAAAACTCCTTTTCGGTATTACTTTTCAGCACAGCATATATACGCCTAATGAATATTTTGAACTGATACATACAAAGTTTCTTGACATCGTTTCAGGATTGTTTTACATCAACTGGGTACCCATTCCTATTGCATTTGGCGTCTATCTCTATTTTAAAGATAAGATACTGTTTACCCGATTTTCATTGGTGTTCCTGCTTGTAAATATTTTTGGTTTTATTATCTACTACCTTTATCCGGCAGCACCACCTTGGTATGTGAAGTTATACGGTTTCGATTTGCATATAGGTATTCCCGGAAATACAGCAGGACTCGGACGTTTCGACAAACTTACAGGCATTCCAATCTTTGCCGGACTATACGAAAAAAATGCCAATGTACTGGCTGCCATACCCTCATTGCATGCTTCATATCCTGTAATCGTACTTTTCTATGCCATTAAAAAGAGGCTGGGTTGGGTCAACATCTTTTTTATACTATTTATGCTGGGTATATGGTTCTCTGCTGTCTATTCAGGTCATCATTATGTTTTAGATATTATTGCTGGAGCATCATTGGCAATTATTGTTGTATTTATTTTTGAAAAAATTTCTAAAAAACAACGATTAAATCATTGGATGCAAAAGTTTGTTGAAAATATTTAATATGATGCTCTAAAAAATACCGAAAACAACTAAATTAAAAAAATGGGTAATTTTCATCAAAATAAAATATATGATAAAATCATATACAAAGATGTTATTTTAAAAGAGAAGGAGTTTAGCAAATGTAAATTTACGAATTGTGATTTCTCTGATGTTACATTCGAAGATTGTGAATTCGAAGATTGTGAATTTGAAAATTGTAATCTTGCAACATTGAAAGTCAATTATTCGCGTTTTTTAGATGTGAGCTTTAAGGAATGCAAAATGATAGGTATTGTGTGGAATGAAGCTTCATTACCATTTTCAATTACTTGCGAAGATTCCAATATAAGTTATTCGAGTTTTTATGGGATGAAATTAAAAAAAATGAAAATCCATAAATGTATTGCTCATGATGTAAACTTCTCGGAAGCAGATCTGCAACTCAGTAAGTTTAATAATACAGATTTACAAGACAGCATGTTTCATAATACGAATTTAACAAAAGCCAATTTTGAAAATGCGTTTAACTATAATGGAATAGATTTAATAAATGGGAAAATCAAAAAGGCAGTTTTTTCAATGCCTGAAGCATTAGTATTACTTAGAAACTTTGATATAATTTTAAAATAAAATCTGTTATTTTTGAAGAACGAATAGAATGAACTTGTTTAAAGTTAAAGCGTGATTTTGAGAGTAAACCATTGGTGTCCAGTAACGAAGCTCGTTTTTTTATTGCATAGCCTTAGCTACGGAATCAAAAATAGCTGAGGTTAATGGCACCAAGGGTTCGCTCGCAGTTTTGCTGTTTGACTTTAAACAAGTTCAATAAATATGATGCTATTAAAGAATTAAAAATATTGAAAAAAAGAAATAAAAATCTCACAAAAGGAAATATAAAAAAACAGCTTTTCAACTTAACATGGCCTATGTTGTTTGGAATGTTGGGGATGGTTATTTTTAATCTTGTGGATACCTATTTTATTGGACAACTTGGAGTTCAACAACTTGCAGCAATGAGTTTCAGTTTTCCAGTTATCATGTTTATAAACAGTTTATCGCAAGGTATTGGAATTGGTACAAGTTCTTTGATTTCGAGAAATATTATTACAACAAATCGCCAAGAAGTAAAAATGATGGCAAGTAGAGCTATTTTATTAGGAATTATTGTAGTTGTTATTTTTGTTACTTTAGGATCATTAACTATTCGACCTGTTTTTAACTCATTGGGAGCTAAAGACGAAATATTGAATTATATCAATGATTATATGAGCATCTGGTATATAGGAGTGCCTTTTGTTGCAATACCTATGATTGGTAATAACATAATACGAGCAACAGGCGATACTGTTTCACCTGGGATATTGATGATTTCTTCCGGAATACTTAATGCAATTCTTGACCCATTATTGATTTTTGGTTATGGCCCATTCCCCGAAATGGGTATGAAAGGAGCTGCTTTGGCAACCGTAATTGCCAGAAGTTCGAGCTTAATCTTTGTTCTTATTATTTTAATTAAACGAGAAAAATTATTGACACTTTATTTCGGCCGATTGAAAAATATTTTTTCAACATGGAAAGAAATTTTGCACATTGCAGGACCGGCAACAATAGGAATGCTCATTACACCAATTTCTATCGGTTTTATCACAAAAATAATTGCAGGTTTTGGTAAAGAGGCTGTAGCTGCTTTTGGAGTGGCTTCTCGAATTGAAATGTTTATTTTAATGGTAATTTCTTCATTAGGCTCTGTCCTGATTATTTTTATAGGGCATAATATTAGTAAAAATATATTTGACCGAATTTTAAAATCTTTAAAGTATTCATTAATATTTTCGATGACTTGGGGTATAGTGGTATATGTAGTGCTATTATTATTTAGTCAACATATTGCTTCCATATTTACAGATAATTTAACCGTTATTGAAATCACAAAAAAATATTTTAAAATTCTTGGAATAAGTTATGGATTCCAGGGTTTAGTAATGTTAAGCACTGCAAGTTACAACGGTATAAATAAGCCCTATCCGTCAGCCATTTTTTCCATAATCAGAATGCTTGTTTTATACGCTCCCCTCGCATGGATTGGCTCAAAAATAATAGGTCTTAATGGCGTGTTTGGGGCAGGATTTATTGCAAATGTTACTATTGGTATAATTTCATTTTGGTTTTTAATTCGAACTATAAAAAAATTAGCCCTTCACAATAATGTTCCCGTTGTTTTTTTACATACATCGCAAAAATTATAATTAATTGTAACTAGTCAGTATTAAAAGCAACCTAATAAAAAAACAAGTATCGTGCAGATATTGATTCTAACAAATGACTGATAAATAAATAAAATTGTTTTTTTCTTTTTTGAACCACAAAATCTTTTAATAGCCTTTTTATGGAAATATTTTTTGATGAGAAAAAAGGAGAAAAGAAACTGTTTATATAGGTTATTTGGGATTGTTGTTGGTATTAGCATCTTCGAAGAAATAAATGAGGTGCTAAGTCATTGGAAGAAATTTGCTGATGAAGTAAATGTATTACCAGAACTATGTGATGCAATTTCCAAAACCCTACTAAACTTGAAATAATGCTATATAAAGGAAAAACAATCGAAATTGTAGGCCAAAGAAGTATTTGGACAACGTATTGCTTAGGTTCGGATTTTGGAAGATAATCGTTTTTTACAGATTCCTTATGAAGAATTAGAAACCACAGAAAACGTATACAGGCTTTCGTATTTGCGTTTTATAGCAATTAAATATCAAAACACCCGACAAAAGCATCATTATAAAAGCTAGTAATTGGACAGGCCGATTAAGCTTGATTAAAATAACACTTCGGCAAGCTCAGCGTAACAAGGGTCTTCTGACCGTTTGTAAATACAAAAAGCCCAAAGTTTTCACTTCGAGCTTTTCTTAGTAGCGGGGCCGAAATTACGTTTTTATACTATACTTATTATATTGGTACAAACCTCACAATAATACCGTTTTTCACTATTACAACTCATAAACACCAATATACTGGTAAATTTTTAACAATGATTGACAAATCATTTTTGTCTGGCAACGCTAAAGAATTGTATAAGAATAATGTTATTGAAAATTATAAGAATTTCTTATTGGGCTGAGGATATAACGAATGTTTCAAAGAAAAGTTTTTCTCTTAAAAACAAAAAATCTCCGCTAAGCTTAATTTCCAAACTAAGCTGGATATTGGTTGGGAGACCGAAATATATATGAAGCTTAATTAGAAATTAAGCTCAGCAACGGATTTCCAAAGGCAAAGATTAGATGGCGGCTTAAGTTGTCTATCGTTAAGGTTTGAACAGAATCTTGATAAAACTAATGTCATGCTATTTTAGAATATTAAAAAAGTGTAAATTTGAATCAGTATTATGAATCAAAAAGCGTATGCTTTTTTCAGGACAAGACAAGCCTGTAGCCGTATTTCATGACACACAAAATCAATAACAAGATAATTAGACTATGGAAGTAACAAGAACTTTTGACCTTCTGGAAAGATATGCCACCAATTTTTCTGACAAAAAAGACGTCTTTGCTGGCAAGGTGAATCGCGAGTGGGTGAAACATTCTGTAAGCGACTATATTGACAATTCCAATTTTGTTAGTTATGGCTTATTGGCACTAGGCTTAAAAAAAGGTGATAAAGTTGCTACGATTACAAATAACCGACCAGAGTGGAATTTTGTAGATATGGGGCTTTCGCAGTCGGGATTATTGCATGTTCCTATTTTTACAACCTTAAATAGCGAGGGCTATAAAGAGATTTTTGAACATGCAGGAATAAAAGCGGCATTTGTATCCGATAAAAAATTATATACTATTATTAAACCTTTAATGCCTGAACTGTTATTTACTTTCAACGAAGTTGAGGGGGCAAAGCATTGGACAGAAGTGCGCGATTTGGGTAAAGAAAAAACAGCCGAATTTAAAGACGTAGTAATTAAAACTAAAAAAGGAACAAAGCCTACAGACCCCGTTACTCTAATTTATACTTCCGGTACTACAGGCAACCCTAAAGGCGTATTATTATCGCATTGGAACTTAATGAGCAATGCCATTGCTGCTTCAAAAGTTTTTAAACTTCAACCCGATCAACGCTACTTAAGTATATTGCCCATTTGCCATGTTGGTGAGCGCCTAGGCTGTTATCAAACACAATATTCAGGATGCAGCATCTATTATGCTGAGAATGTGGCAAGCATAGCCAACGATCTTAAAGATGTTAAACCGCATGGTTTTGGTGCTGTACCCAGAATTTTAGAGAAAGTATATGATCGAATAATTAGCAAGGGCGAAAAATTAACGGGGATTAAAAAGAAACTTTTCTTTTGGGCCGTTGATCTCGGATTAAAATATAAGCTCGAAGGCAATAGTTTGTGGTACAAACTCCAACATAAAATTGCAGATAAACTCATATTTAGTAAATGGCGCGAAGCCGTTGGAGGCAATATCGTATCGGTAGGAATTGGAGGAGCAGCCCTACAACCAAGATTAGAAAAAGTTTTTTGGGCGGCTGGAATTAAACTTCTGAATATGTACGGTTTAACTGAAACAGCTACTATTATTACGCAAAACCGACAACATTT
The DNA here is from genome assembly GCA_021158405.1 of Bacteroidales bacterium. Classification (GTDB taxonomy): domain Bacteria; phylum Bacteroidota; class Bacteroidia; order Bacteroidales; family UBA12170; genus UBA12170. The sequence continues at coordinate 2,868 of JAGGUP010000053.1, read as the reverse complement.
ACCAGAGCTGCGTTTTGGAACTGTTGGTTCCAAGATAGAAGGAGTTGAATTGAAAATTGCAGCCGACGGTGAAATCTTATGCAAAGGACCAAATGTGATGCTTGGTTATTACAAAAATGAAGAAGCCACTAAAGAAGTTATAGATAGCAATGGCTGGTTTCATACAGGAGATATTGGTGTATTGGATGATGGTAAGTTTTTGCGGATAACCGATAGAAAGAAAGAAATATTTAAGTTGTCGAACAGCATATACATTTCTCCTCAGGCCATCGAAAGTTTATTTAAGGAATCGGTTTTTATTGACCAGATAATGGTAATTGGCGATGGCGAAAAGTTTACAAGCGCATTACTGGCGCCAAACTTCGAAGCCCTTAATGAATGGTGTATCAGAAATAAAATTAATATCGACAGTAAGCCAGAACTTATAAATATGCCTGCCGTGAACCAACTCTATACGGGTATTGTAAAGGAATTTAATAAGCGCTTAAGCAAAGATGAGCAAGTAAAACAATTTAGGATTGTATCGGATGATTGGACGCCCGATTCTGGTGAACTATCTCCTACTTTAAAGTTAAAAAGAAGAGTTCTTCTCGACAAGTACAAAGAATTAATCAGCGATATATTTAATAAAAAGGCCGTTTCGGAATAGCTATGGAATTAATCGAAATAAAAGACAAGTCATCAAGTAAAGAGTTCATGAATGTTGCCCGTTTTATCTATAAAAATGATAAAAATTGGGTATGTCCCTTAGATAATGATATTGATGGCATTTTTGACCCAAAACAGAACTCTTATTATAAACATGGAACAGCCATACGCTGGATACTAAAAAACGACCTTGGTAAATTCATCGGTAGAATTGCAGCATTTATTGATTTTAATACCCTGAATGATAACGATCAACCAACCGGTGCTTGTGGTTTTTTTGAGTGTATCGACAATCAAGAAGCAGCAAACATGCTTTTTAATACTGCAAAAGACTGGCTTAAATCTAATGGTGTGGAAGCAATGGATGGTCCGGTAAATTTTGGCGAAACCGATAAATTCTGGGGACTCCTGGTTGATGGTTTCACACAACCTTCATATAATGTCGCCTATCATCTTCCCTACTATCAAAATCTTTTCGAATCCTATGGATTTCAGATTTATTACAAACAAGAAGGTTTTCATTTTAATTTAAATAAACCCATTTCTGAACGATTTAAGAAGATTGCCGAAAGATTAACCAATAAACCTGAGTATTCTTTTGAACATTTCGATTTTAAGCAACTCGACAAACACGTTGCAGATTTCGCTGAAGTTTTTAATACGGCTTGGGCAAGTTTTAAAAAAGACTTTGAACCTTTAAGCATAGAATATGTCCGAAAGTTTATTACGGATGCAAAGGCTGTTCTCGAAGAAAAATTTATATGGATCGCTTACCACAAGAAAAGACCAATTGCTATTTACCTGATGATTCCCGATGTTAATCAGATATTTAAATCTTTTAATGGAAAGCTAAACCTATGGAATAAACTCAGGTTACTTTACATGGTAAAAACCAACAAGATGACCCGAGCTAAAGGAATATTAATGGGCGTTATTCCTGAATTTCAGAATAGAGGTATCGAATCGGCTTTTATTCTGAAATTGGAGAAAGTTTTTGAAGAAATGCCTCATTATTCCGAACTAGAATTCTCTTTTGTTGCCGACTATAACCCCCCAATGCGTAAACTTTGGTTGGCCGTAGGAGCCGAACCTGCAAAACATTACATTACTTATCGTTATTTATTCGATCGGAATAAAGAATTTAAGCGCTACCCGATACCAGAGTAGTCGCTATTTCAGGACGAGACACTTTTCAAAATAAAAAAAACCTATACTTTCGTATAAGGTTTTTTTAGTGTAGCGGGATCGAGAATTGAACTCGAGACCTCCGGGTTATGAATCCGACGCTCTAACCAACTGAGCTACCCCGCCATTATGTTTTAAATATTAAAAGAACTAAACCCTACTTTTTATTTCACGAGATTGAAACAAATCCGCGCTCATACCTCCCGATAGTTATCGGGATGAGCTACCCCGCCATTTTTTGAGATTGCAAAATTAGAACTTTTTTCCAGTGTGCAAACTATTAATTCAAAAAATACTAGACCCAATAGATTATTTCTCCAATTCCATATTATAAAAAACGGAATGAAGCTCCCCATAGCAAGCGATCGGGGTATCAAAATGGAAACTATTTTCTTTTCTCCGCTCCATAAGAAATCTCTTTGAAACAAGCGGCGGGGAATATAAGCCCTGCGATCCTTCGACTTTGCTCAGGATCAGTTCGGCTATATAATTTTGCTTCACAAAATTAGAGTCTCACTTATTTTATAGTATGCTTATAATTTACTCCTCTTTCTTTGAGGCCATTCAACATAAAATCAACATTTGCTTTTGAATAGGCTAAAGCTTCCGGTGCAGAAACACCTTTTTCTTTATACAATCCTGCATCTAATAAACGCAAAGCTACTGTTGCTGTATATCCCGTGGTTCTCGCCATAGAATGAACCCCTGTTTCATCATCGTGCTCATCGTATAAATCAAAAGTATGGCTTTGGGCTTTTCCGTCTTTTAATCCACTAACAATAATTTGCATTACTGTTAAATCACGATCACCATCTTCCAACTTCCATTGATCAAAAAGCAAATTAGACGTAAGTTCCAAGGGGCTAATCTCTTTTCCATCGATTATTCTTTTTTCCGTATCGAAAAAACCGCTATCGCGAAGCAATTTTATCTTATCAATATAGTTTGGATAACGCAAGGTTTTCTCAATCATATTTGGAACATCCAAAGTATACATCAAAGAACGTAAACCATCACTATTAAAGGCTTCCAACT
>JAGGUP010000012.1 GCA_021158405.1 Bacteroidales bacterium | reverse complement strand
GGCTCAATAAGAATCAAGGATTTAAATAGATCAGGCCGTTTGGAAGCAGCTATTATAGCTGCTGTTGCTCCCTGAGAATGGCCGATACAAATTACAGGCTCATTGTATTTTTGATCGACAAAAACAATTAAATCGTCGGCGTAAATTTCCCAATTTGTTTGTTTTTTTGGGTCGCCAATATTTGGCCAACAGGCTCTGGGAGATAGACAACACAATTTATATTTTGGTGTCAATTGTTTTAGAAATTCCGAATAGGTTCCGAGAGAGAATCCATTGGCAGAATAAAAAACGGCATCAATGCCATCGTTATTAAGTTGAAGGTATTGTGCTTCTTTATTGTTAATTGTTATTTTTTTGAAGTCTAAATTCATTGTCTATAATTAATTAGTTTGTCCAGTCGGCTATTAGTTGCATTCCCTTTATAACCAAGCAGCAACAATTATCTACAAAGTCTTCCGGAAGATTTTCGTTGAGAGGAATTGTTTCACTCATTGCTAAAGCTTTAGCTCCATCAAAGTTAACAAAAGCTAAACGCGCAACAAATGATTCGGGAGGAAGAAGGAACGCTTCACCAGGTAAAATAGCTACACCCGTTTCTTGTAATAATCTTTCACAAAGTACGGTACTGTCTGTGATGCCTCTACTTTTTAATTTTGTTCTTAAAGGTGAAAAATCGAGAAAAAGATAAAAACCTCCATCCGGAGATTGGACGCGAATGCCTGCTTCGCGCAAAATTTCAACACTTTTATCTGCCAGAAAGGAAAGAATGCGGCGCACATGCCACAGATAACGTTCAATTAATATTCCTCCTTTAAAAGCTCTTACCGCTGCAAATTGTATTGGAGCACTCACGGAAGTGTAAGTTTCGCTAGCCACTGCTGCCATTGCGTTTAATAACCAATCGAAATTGGGAGGAAATGCAAAAGTCCCTAATCGCCATCCTCCGGCACCACACCATTTGGATAAACCAGAACTTATAATAGTTCCCTCGGGATAAAAGCGTGCAATCGAAATATGTTTTCCTTTAAAATGTAATTGCCCGTATATTTCATCCGACAGAATAATAAGCTCATGTTTTCTCGCAATAGTGGCAATTTTCATCAGGTCATCCTTAGAATATGTTCCTCCATCAGGATTTGAAGGGTAATTGAGAATCAATATACGTGGTCTGAATTGATCATTTTCACTAAGCAAAAAATCTGTCAGTTGCTTTGGCGTTATTCTCCATTTGTTTTCAAAAGTCGTAGGAATGAGCTTAATGTTTCTTCCAATAATTTTTGCTTGTGGAGCGTAGGAAACCCAACTTGGCGTTGGTAAAATTAAATCACCATAATACACAAGCTGTAAAATAAACATCAACTCTTTTGATCCGGGACCAATAAGTATATTATTTGGTTTGATGTCAACATTATCTTTTTGCTGGTGAAAATGAGAAACCGCTTGACGCAGTGTTTCCAATCCTTTTACAGGCAAATAATCTTTTTCATGAGCGTGCATTTTTAATGATTCAACTACCGGAGCAGGCACAGGAAAAGGAGATTGGCCAAGCCCCATTCGATAAATTGTTATTCCTTTTGCACTTAATTTCTTGCTCAATTCATTGATAGCAAGCGTTGGAGATTGATTGATTCCCCGAACATTCAAATTTAAACTTATATGTTTATTGTTCTTCTTTGCTCTATTTTCTAGCATAATTGAATTTGTTTAAAAAAGTGATTATCTAGGTAAAATAATAAAGTGTTTATTCTTATTACACCAATAAGCTTCGTTTAGTCCGAATTTTCATTTGTTTTTTTTGAATTCTTGAAGTACAACTAATGCTTGTTCTAAATCAATGCTCGAAACAATTACTTTTACCGGATTGGCACCTCCGGGAGATGCATGCCATGGGAAAGCTGTTCCTATAATTCCATCTTTTATATAGCTTTTAATTTCAGCATTTTCTAATAGGCTTTTAAGAAGTTCGGCTTCCCAAAGCGTGCCGGAATAGAGCTCAATAGCCTTAATATGGTCATCCATTTTGATGAATTTTTATTTTGATAAATATACTTTAAAGAAAGGTGTTTCTAAATCAAGTTTGTAAAAAAGCTATCATAACTATTAAAATAATAATGCCTGCTAAAACCAGATAGGTAAAAATGTTGCCAAAATTTAAAGTATAGCCCATATATTTATACTTCTTTGGAACAATAATTCTGGAATCGTTGGGGTTAAAATAAAACGGTCCCCTCCAATTGTCGGGGTTTTTATCGAGCAAATCGTAATTGCTCTTTTTCTTCTTCTCTTTCATAAGGCTTTCGTGTTTGCTGAGCGTAAAGATAATAAAAGCTTATTAATGAACTTGTTTAAAGTCAAACAGCAAAACTGCGAGCGAACCCTTAGTGTCATTGACTTCAGCTATTTTTGATTCCGAAGCTAAGGCTATGCAATAAAAAATGAGATTCGTCATTGGACACCAATGGTTTACTCTCGAAATCACTCTTTAACTTTAAACAAGTTCAATATCAAACTGATATAATTCCACAATTTATAAGAGAACAACAATATTTAGAATTTATTATTTTTAAGCACAAGGTTCGCTCCCGAAGGGATGTCCTTGGCAAAAGGTATACGAAGGGAATGGGATTGCGAGTTAATCTGGCCTGTGCGCCAGACTTAGGGGAATGCTCAGCAGAATTGTGAGAGGAGGGTACTGAGCTTGTCGAAGTGCTCTCCCCGTCAGTCCCGATAGCTATCGGGATTACTGGTGGAGCAGCCTACTCGATTAGGCATTGTATTTTTTATCAATTCGCATTCTTTTCCAATACAATCAATCTTATAATTACAATTTGTTAATGCCACTGGACAATAATATTTTGTGTCAATAATGCAAGTTTTCTCAAAGTCTGACTTTTTGTTTCCTTTTAATAATCCAATTGGGCAAATATCACAATTGTTGTTTTCACACATTCTTGGTACAAAATCAAATGTTATATCAAATTGTTCTGGGTAACTATTTCCCAAATCGCCTTTGTTCTTTTCAAAATAATCTCGGAGAATTTTATTTAGGCTCTTTCTCGATTTTTCGTATTTAGTATTTTCAAGAATGCAATTTCTGAATTTCGAATTGTTATTCCATACATCACCGGGTAATTCAAATTGTTGAAACGATTTTAATGAAAATAATTCTAATTCTTCAAATTCAATATTTTCTTCTCGTAATGCATTTTTAAAATATGAATTAAATTCTGGTGATTTAAAAAAATCTCTTAAACTGCACCAAGCCCTTTTT
>JAGGUP010000096.1 GCA_021158405.1 Bacteroidales bacterium | reverse complement strand
GTGCACGCGTGTCGATATCATAAATACCGGGAGTCTTATTTTCAATCATCCAGTCGTGGAGACTTTTTTCTGCATTCCAATGACTGTAAGCGTGAGAATAATCAGAAATAACAAAACCGCTAATTTGGATTTTGTTCGATTCGTAATATTCCAACATCTGATCTTTTTTTCCTTCTCCAGGAACACCGTAATTTCCAATAAGAGGATAGGTGGCAATTAAGATTTGACCCTTATAAGAAGGATCCGTTAGGCTTTCCGGATATCCTGTCATTGCTGTGTTGAAGACAATCTCTCCTGCAATGCTTTTGGTGTACCCGAACGCTTTTCCTTTGAATTCTGTTCCGTCTTCTAGAATGAGTATGGCTGATTTATTCATAGCTAAAAAAAAGCCCTCAACTAGAAAAGATGAGGGCAGATAGTTATTTAATGATTAATTGATTTATATCGGGAAAATGTTTTGCAAGGACTTGCAAATAATGTTCTTTCGGAACATCATCTTTAAAAATAATAATTATGGTGTCGTTTCCGGCAATTGTCCCGATAACTTCCTCTATTTTGGTATTATCGATCCGAACGGCTACACTGTTTGCAAAGCCGGCTTCTGTTTTTACAACGCCCAAATTATTTGAGAATTCTATAGAAAGTGCGCCACGTAATGGATGATCGCTTTCTACATTTGGAATAAAGTAGATACTTCCAAAATGAACATCATGAATTTTACCTACTTTTAATTCACGTAAATCCCTCGAAAGCGTCGCTTGTGTTAGGTCAAAACCGCGATTTATCAGGAGGAGCAACAAGTCTTCTTGACGACTAATTTTATTTTTAATAATGATTTCGCGGATAATTTTCAGACGGTCGATTTTTGTTTTCATCAATATGAAGTGTATATTTATACTTGAATAGTGCAAATATATACATCATTTGAATGGATAAGCAATTATTTTTTAAACATTTTGTTGACAAATTTTACCTTTTAAGATTAGTCAGGCTTTTTAGAGCACATTAGTCAAATAATTCGAGTTGTTCCTCCTCAGATTGAAGAGGATTGAAAAGATTGAGTTGATTTTTAGGAGTTTCAACTCTACCTATTTGCTCATCGGAATATTCTTCAATACAATCGTGAATCCGACCTTTAACAACTTTAAGTGGAGAAGTACCTTTTATCTTGCTATAATTTAGCAAAGATTTATATTGCCTGCGAGATAACTTAAAAGTAAACGATTTGAATCTGTTTTTCCGAGTTTTAATTTTCTTAGATTTGCTCATATATTTTAAGTTGCTGCAAAAGTAGGAAAATTTTAAAACGCCGGTATAATTATCTATTCAGTTTATATCCACAAGCTTATTAACATTCTATTAATATATTTTCTGCAAAGTTAGATTAGTTGGGGAATTTAAAACTGTACTTCCGCCAATTTTTTTTATGCGTATTCTAATATTATGTACCGGGAATTCTTGCCGAAGTCAAATGGCTGAAGGTTTTTTGAAATCCTATGATAAGCGTCTAGAGGTTTATTCTGCAGGAACTGAACCAAGTAGTCAAACGAAGTGCATAATTAGAAAAGGAAAATGAATAAAAGACTGGTTTTAAGGGTTTTCATAGCACTAGTTCAAACTTCATCCTCAATATATTTCATTACAATTAATTGTGCATTCTCGTAAGCAAGCACTTTGATTTTTTCTCCTTTATCGATATATCCTATTTTGGCTACTGCATCCAGATAACGATTATCAATATAAACTTTCCCGGAAGGTCTTAGCATAGTTTGAGCAATTCCTTTAGCCCCAATTAGTTGAAAGTAAGAGGGCTCTTTAACACTAAATCCGTCTTCATTTTTTTGAACAGTCATTAAGCTTAAAGCACCAAAATGAGCATTTCCAAATAGTTTGTTCGTTAGATAATAAGCAAGTCCCAATCCTGCAATTGAAGCAACACTCACATAGAGCAAGGAATAGATTAATTGGGTAATATCGGGCACTTCAAAATGAAATCCAATATTACGCACCGTAGCCAAAGCCAATGAAGCGATAATAAAGAGGATTCCTAAAACGCCACTGACTCCAAAGCCGGGAATAACAAATATTTCGAGAGCAAGTAAAACGATTCCCACGATAAATAAAGCAATTTCCCAATGTTCTACCAAGCCTTCCACATAATGCGGGGCAAAATACAAAATGGCACCTAAAATTGCTGCTCCAATTGGAAATCCAATCCCCGGTGTTTGAAGTTCGAAATAAATTCCTCCTACGATCATCATAATTAAAATACCGCTCACCATTGGATTTATCAGAAATTGAATAATTAAATCAGTAGCTTTTAATTCTTGGATTTCAATTTGATAATCCTCAATATGAAGGCGATTCAATAAATCGGGAATACTTTTTACTTCTGCTTCGCAAAAACCACTGGCAATAGCTTCTGAAGGTGTAAAAGTCAATACCATTGTGGAATCAATAAGGCCCGGCACAACAATTCTAGGATCAACCATGGCTTGTGCAATTTGTGGATTGCGACCAGTAGCTTCGGCCGTAGAGCGCATCATGCTTCGCATATAGGATTGGTATTTATCCGGCATCGCTTCTCCTGTTTGACTAACAACCGTCGCAGCACCAATATTGGCACCTGCAACCATATAAATACTATCACAAGCAATAGAAATTAAAGCACCGGCAGAAGCTGCATTGTTATCAATAAAAACATAAACCGGAATCGTACAATTTAATATTCTGGTTCTAATAGAATCGGCTGCATCTACCTGACCTCCATAGGTATTCATATGAATTAGTATAAATTCAGCTTGCATCGCTTTTGCTTCTTCAAAAGCTTTTTGCGTTTTATGCCATACGGGTGGGGCAATTTCTTCTTTTATATCAAATTGATAAATAAGTGTGGTTTTTCCTTCGATAGTATCAACGGTTTGTCCATTTGCATAGAAGCCAAAAATCAGGAAGAAATACAGATACAGAAGCTTTTTCATCGATTCAGTTTTAATGAATTATTTTTTTAGCTAAATTTTTATGTGCAGCACGATATTTTTTTTTCCAAACAGCTCTGCGCCAGCTTTTTCCCCAATCAATATTGGTCCACATTCGTTCGTGTAAATAATAAATCAGAAGTTTAGCTAAAAAGTCGACTCCCGTAATTGCCCCTGCAGTTTGCAAGGTTTCATCAAACGATTTGTCGGTTAAACTGCTGAAAATGCCAAAGGTGATAAGGAATGTAGTCAAAGATGCAATAATCCGCCAACTGATCGCTTTTAATATACTTCGTAGTGGAGATTCTTTAAGCCGATTGTCTTTTTTTGAATTTTTCATAGCTGGACTTTCTCAAAGATAATAATATTATCAATTCTATAGATTGAACTATTTGTTTATATTAAACTGGGCTTTAATTTGAGTTAAGAACTCTTCTGAAATAGTATTGTTTACAGCAACAATATCCTCTCCAAATAAATAATTTTCACCGCCTGCGAAATCATAAACTTTACCACCGGCATTTTGTACTAAAAGAATACCGGCTGCCACATCCCAAGGATTTAAACCATATTCATAAAAACCTTCGTAACGTCCACAAGCTACATAGGCTAAATCGACGGCTGCTGAACCAAGCCTGCGAACACCTCTGCTATTTTTCATCATATAAACAAAGAATTCTAAGAAGCTGTCTAATCGATCATAATCATGATAAGGAAATCCGGTAGCGAATAAAGAATGATCGACCTTAAGAATTGTAGAAACATGAATTTCTTTTTCGTTAAGATAGGAAGGAGCACCTTTCCAAGTATAAAAACACTCATCCAAATTAGGCTCGTAAATAACTCCTAAAACTAATTCGTCATTCCTTTTGAGAGCAATGCTAACCGAGTAGAGTGGGACTCCATGAATAAAATTTGTTGTTCCATCTAAAGGATCTACAATCCAATTATATTCTTCCCCAATTTTTGTGCTTGTTCCTTCTTCAGCAAGAAAACCTGATTCAGGAAGTAGTTTACTTAAATTTTCAATAATCTGTTTTTCGGCTGCTTTATCTACACGAGTAACTAAATTATGGACTCCTTTTTCCTCCACATCGCTTTGTTTAAGCGTTTTAATTTCTTGGAGAAGAAAATGGCCAATATGTTTACTCAATTCAACAACATGACTGGTAAGTAATTGATATTCACTCATAAATAAATAATGAAAATCGGTAAAAGACTTTCGTCTTTCGCCGATGTGGTTTTACTTTTCAAAGATAGCTAAAAAGTCGCTATCTTTATCGACTATATTTAGATTAACTTTTTTAATTGTATTGATAATATCAGGATTATAAGCCGTTTTTACTTGGATATAATTTTCGGTATAACCATGAATAAAACCATTACTCTTGGTCGCTTCCCACAGCACAGTAGGTTTAGTATCAAAGCTTTCTTTATGAAAATTACGCGCTTTTTTTTCTCCTAAAATATGAAGCTTTTGACTGCGCTCTTTCTTCGCTTTTGAAGTCACTTTGTTGATGAACTGACTGGCTTTGGTCTCGGGCCGATCTGAATAAGTAAACACATGTAAATAAGAAACAGGCAGTTGATCGATAAAGTCATACGTATGCATAAAATCTTCATCCGTTTCTCCCGGAAACCCAATAATAACATCAGCTGCGACACAGGCATTTGGCAAAAGGCTTTTTATTTTTAGCACACGATCAGCAAAAACTTCACGGCGGTATTTACGCTTCATCTGACTTAGTATCTTATCAGAGCCTGATTGAAGCGGAATATGAAAGTGAGGCATAATGACTTTGGAATTAGCCGCCAATTCAATAATTTCATCGGTGAGGAGGTTGGGCTCAATGGAACTTATACGAATACGTTCTATACCTTCTACATTTTCCAGTTGTTTTAACAATTCAAAAAGATTGGTTTCCTCTTTTACGCCAAAAGTTCCAATATTGACACCTGTTAAAATGAGTTCTTTTGTCCCTTGTTTAGCGATGGTATTGGCTTCTTTTATTAAATGTTCAATGGTATCGCTCCGACTGTGTCCACGAGCAAACGGAATAGCGCAAAAAGTACAATAGTAATCGCAGCCATCTTGTATTTTTAAAAAGCTACGTGTACGATCTCCCAATGAATAGGATGGACTGAAAATTTTACTTTTATTGATGTCGCCAGCCACCGTATAACAATTTTCGTAGGCTTTTTCAACGTGATCAATCAGTTTATATTTTTCTTCATTTCCTAAGATATAATTGACTCCTTCAATTTGTTTTAATTCTTCGGGTCTTAATTCGGCATAACACCCAAGCAAAGCAATCTGAATATTAGGATTCCTTTTACGTGCTTGTTTAATCAGCGACTTGCATTTTTTCTCTGCATTAGCGGTAACTGTACATGTGTTTATTACAAATAAATCTGCTAATTCTTTATTCTCTGCTTTTTCATAACCCTTTTCATAAAAGGAACGAGCAATAGTAGATGTTTCTGCAAAATTTAGTTTGCAACCAAAAGTATGAAAAGCAATTTTTTTAGGTTTCGAATTCATTGGCGCAAAGATAGAAAAAGGTCTTGGAAGAATTTTATGCACTTTAAGTTAAAAATATGAATTAACGAAAATTTTGTAATTTACTCTTTATAAAAAAAGTTGTAACTAATCTGTATGCTAAAAAGTAAGAAAGGTAAGTGTTTTCAATAATTATCACTTAATCTTTGTGTCACTTTGTGCTTCTCTGAGTAACTTTTTCCGAAGGGATTCCTTTGGAAGTGTAATAGCTATTTCATTGAGAACCACAAAGAAGACACTGAGTATCACAAAGAAAACGCATAAATATCTTCGAGTTTTAACACTGAATAGTTACAAAAAGTCATATCCTCGAAAAAGGACATGACTTTTTAATTTATTATCTGTTAATGAGTGTATTATAAATTATGTTTCATTTGTGCATCCATAACAGAGATCATGATCATATTCACTATTTCATTAACACTACTTCCCATATGAAGGATATGTGCCGGTTTGTTCATGCCATTCAATATGGGACCTATAAGTTCAAATCCGGAAGTTTTTTGTAGTAATTTATAAGCAATATTAGCAGATTCAAGGCTTGGAAAAATTAATGTATTAACGCGTCTCCCCAGTAATTGAGAGAAAGGAAAGCTTTCTTTCATTAAGTCTTGATCTAAGGCGATATTTGCTTGTATTTCACCATCAACATGAAGCTCTGGATATTTTTGATGTAGCATATTTACGGTGTTCTTAATTTTAGTGGTTCTTTCATCGCTAGCAGAACCAAAATTAGAATAAGAAAGCATAGCTATGTTTGGTTCCATATTAAAGCCTTTTACTATTGATGCTGTTTGTAAAGTTATTTCCATAAGATCTTCCGAAGAAGGATTTTTATTTACCGTACAATCACTCAAAAATAGTGGTCCTTTTTTGGTTAGTAGGATATAGGTTCCACTTACAATAGCTTCATTTTTTTTCCTACCGATGACTTCCAAGGCAGGTCTAATCATTGAAGGATAATTGCTTGTGAGTCCTGATAAAAAGGCATCAGCAAAACCGTTTTCTACCAACATTAAGCTGTAATATGTTGATGATTTAAGCTTTTCTTTTGCAGATTTTAAAGTCATGCCACTACGCATTCGTTTTTCGAAAAGCTGTTGGGCGAAGGGGAGTCCACGTTTCTTTTCTTCATCCGATTTTATATCTATAATTTCAACATCATTCAATTCAAGTTCATTTTCCTTAATGAGTTGGGTAATTTTCTTTCGGTCTCCCAATAGAATCGGAATGGCAAGTTTTTCATTCGTTACAATTTCGGCAGCTTTTAAAGTGCTATAATGTTCTGCATCTGCTAATAATATTCGTTTTGGATTATTTTTACAAGCAGACTTCATTTGGCGTTTTACCGGGTTCGATAAGCCCATACGTTTAATCAATTCATCTTCGTATTTATCCCAATCCTGAATAGGTTTACGTGCTACACCAGAGTCCATAGCTGCTTTCGCTACTGCTTTCGCTACAATGGTGATTAATCGTGGATCGGTGGCTTTTGGAATGATATAAGTCTTACCGAATTTTAAATTATGAGTGCCAAAAGCGATATTAACTTCTTCTGGAACAGGTTCTTTTGTGAGTGCGGCAATAGCTTTGGATGCTGCAATTTTCATTTCTTCGTTAATGCCAGTGGCTTCTACATCTAGTGCGCCCCGAAAAATATAAGGAAAGCCTAAGAGGTTGTTTATTTGGTTGGGGTAGTCGGAACGACCTGTTCCCATAATAATATCAGATCGTGTACTTGTTGCTTCTTCATAAGTTATTTCAGGTGTGGGATTTGCCATGGCAAAAACAATAGGGTTCTTAGCCATGGATAGCAAATATTCTTTTTTCAAAACGCCGCCAGCAGATAAACCAAGAAATATATCAGCTCCTTTAATTCCTTCAGCTAGTGTATGAATATTTTTATCTGTGGCAAACTTACTGTTTACAGTACTCAAATCTGTTCTGTCTTTGGTAAGAACACCATTAACATCTGACATGATGATATTCTTGGGGTTTATACCAAGATGAATGTACATTTGCGTACAAGCACAGGCTGCAGCACCAGCACCACTAACAAAAAGTTTTACTTTATTAATATCTTTTTTTACAATTTCTAAAGCATTCATTAAGGCAGCACCAGAAATAATAGCTGTCCCATGCTGATCGTCATGCATAACAGGAATATCAAGAGCTTCTTTCAGTTTTCGTTCTATTTCAAAACACTCGGGAGCTTTTATATCTTCAAGGTTGATACCTCCGAAAGTAGGGGCGATAGCTTTTACTATTTCTACAAATTTATCGGGATCTTTTTCGTTAACTTCAATATCAAATACATCAATATCGGAAAACACTTTGAAAAGCAATCCTTTACCTTCCATTACTGGCTTTCCTGCATCAGCACCTATATTTCCTAATCCCAATACTGCTGTTCCGTTGGAGATAACTGCGACTAAATTACCCTTGTTAGTGTATTTGTATATGTCGTGAGGGTTTTCTTGTATTGCTAAACACGGATATGCTACACCAGGTGTATATGCTAATGATAAATCTTTTTGTGTGGAATAAGGCTTAGTGGGAACAACCTCAATTTTTCCAGGTCTGCCCTCTGAGTGATACTCAAATGCTTGTTTTTTTAATAATTTTTCCATTATTTTGATTTTAATATTCTATATTTTTAATAGAGACTAAATATTGCTAATTATCAGTGTTTTATAACTCTATCCTAAATGCAAAATTACAGAGATTATATCATTAATTCGTGGCATAATTGAATAGTAAAACACATGCAAATGTTAAATAAAGTGTAAGTTTTTATGATAAATGATGTGCTTTTATATTCCGTATGACACTTTGACTTTTTTGTGGATTTATAAGCACAGCTAAATATCACAAAATGAAACGATTTTTAACTATTCTATCACCCAAGCAAAGCAATCTGAATATTAGGATTCTTTTTGCGTGCCTTTTTAATCAGTATTCAAATTTTTGCTTGTTTGATATATTTATGTTGTACCAGAAATAAAAAAAAAGCTCAGTAAATCATTGATTTACAGAGTTATTATATTTGAAAAGTGATCTGGCTGGGGCTCTGCCAAAGGTATCCCTTTGGGAGAACCCAAAACCCTTTGATTAAAATGGAAATGCTTTTTCAATTCAAAATATCAAAAAAAAAGACCTAAACATTTCTGTTTAAGTCTTTGCTGTGATCTGGCTGGGGCTCTGCCAAAGGCATCCCTTCGGGAGAACCCAAAATCCTTTGATTAAAATGGAAATGCTTTTTCAATTCAAAATATCAAATAAAAAGACCTAAACATTTCTGTTTAAGTCTTTGCTGTGATCTGGCTGGGGCTCGAACCCAGGACCCTTTGATTAAAAGTCAAATGCTCTACCAGCTGAGCTACCAAATCATTGCCCTTAAGCGGCTGCAAAAATACATTTTATTTTTTATTTGCCAAATCTTTTATCCAATTTAATTATTCGCAAGTAAATTGCTCCGGATGCCTTGCAACCTTGTCTTTATAGAACTTTTTTATTTCGGTTAAGTCTATATCCATATCACTAGTAGGATAATAAATGCCGCCAAATCCTATCGCTTTCTTTTCAAAATCGAGATAAGCCAAAACAATGGGAACATTGGATTTTTGAGTAATATAAATGAATCCTTTTTTTCAACGTTTAGTTTTTTTTCGTGTTCCTTCAGGAGCTATCGTGAGCAGATAATTATCTTGCTTTTTAAATTGGACAATCATTTGATCGATAAGGCTTATCTTATTATTCTTATAAACAGGAATGGCGCCTAAGGCTTTTAACAGAATACCCAATGGAAAGAAAAAACAGCTTACTTTTACCATAAATTTAGCGCACTTTCCAATGCTGTAATAGCCCTAAGCGTCCAAGAATAAAGTCCCAATTAGAAGTATAAGGAGCCGCCACAATTACAAACTTATTGCCTTCAGGAAAAGTGCCGACTACTTTCCAAGCAACAAGTTTGAGTATGATCTTGCTTAGGGCTTGTTGCGAAATAACTACTCCGTTTATACTCGTTCTTTTGCCTGCTAACTTTGTTAAAAAGCCTCGCCGTAGCTCTGCTATGCCTGCGTTTTTTGCCTCGTTACCGAACAAAATAACTTCGCCTGATTCAGAGAACTTATTTCGTAACAAGCCCTTAGTAATTTAACCATGTTTGTTTTATTTGACGCGGTAAATTTATAAAAATATCAATATTCACTTTAATTGCATTTATACATCAATTGACATGCAAGGAGGAGTCGAATTTTTTCAAAAAAACCACCTCAAATCATTGTTGGAGGTGGTTTTTAAAGGCTTTAATTTTCTATAAAAACTAGGCAATTTTAAATAAACCCAATTCTTTTAAGTCGAAATTTTCAATATACTTGAATTTTTCATGGTTCTCAGCCAAAGCTATTTGGCTAAATATCTCCGCCGATTTCTTGTATTCATCGCTTCGATTAGCATCTTTCAATAATAAATATCCGATGATAATATTTCCGGCCATTTCCACTAAACGGCGTGCATGAAAGTCGAGCAATTCATTGTCTTTTTCGCGCTGAACATGTATAACTGCTTTTTCATATTGATCAGTCATAATAATTAAACGACGTTTGATGAAATCAAATTCAGGTTTATTGTATTCCGCTTCATATTCACGAATATAATTCATAAAAGCACCGTTTCCAACACCACGAATGGCGGCCACCACCTGTAATTGTGAAGTTCCTTCATAGATAGTTGTAATTCTGGAATCGCGGAAAATACGCTCAATAGGAAAGTCCTTCATAAAACCTGTTCCACCATGAACTTGTAAAGCATCATAGGCTATTTCATTGCTATATTCACTTGCAATAAGTTTTATAAGCGGGGTAAACATATCCGCTTTTTTCATATGATATTTTAAATCTTTGCGTTCATCATTTTCTAATTTTCTGTCTTCCTGAATATAGTTATACGATTTGTAAACATCAACCATACGGGCAGTTTCGTATAATAATGAGCGAATAGCATCTACTTTCACTTTCATTTTAGTAATCATCTCATAAACAGCAGGGTATTTAATAATTGCTTTTCCAAATTGCTCTCTTTCATGTGCGTATTTTAAAGCTTCGCGATAGGCTGCTTCTGCAATACCAACACTCTGTGCTCCAACAGCTAAACGCGCTGAATTCATTAGAGACATTACATATTTTATCAAACCTAATCGTCTGTCACCGAGCAATTTAACAGGCGCATTTTTAAATACCAACTCACAAGTTGGAGAACCTTTAATTCCCATTTTGTTTTCGATACGACGAACAGTCATTTTTTTCTCTGTTCTGTCATAAACAAATAAGGAAAGTCCACGTCCATCTGAAGTTCCTTCTTCAGAGCGAGCCAAAACTAAGGAAATATGAGCATCGCCATTGGTGATAAAACGTTTAACACCGTTCAAATACCATTGATCTTCTTTTTCGTTATAAGTTGCTTTCAATTGAACTGCTTGTAAATCAGATCCGGCATCAGGTTCTGTTAAATCCATGGCGGCAGTTTCTCCTAAACTAAAGCGAGGTAAAAATTGATCTTTGATTTCGTCTGAGCCAAACTCATGAATTGTCTCTGCGCAATCTTGTAATCCCCAAATATTTGCAAATCCGGCATCTGAACGAGACACAATTTCTCCAGCCATAATATAGGGAACGATGGAGAAATTCAATCCGCCATATATACGTGGGAGCGTAATTCCTGTTAAACCTGCATTTACAAGTGATTGATAATTTTCTACAGTTCCTTTAGCATAATGGACTTCATTATTAACTAGAGTAGGACCGTCGTGATCGACATCTTCGGCATTGGGGGCGATAATATCCCCACAGATTTCGCCAATAATTTCCATCACCTTTTCATAGCTGTCCATAGCATCCTCAAAATCGAGAGGTGCATAATCAAATTCTTCCTTATCGCTATAATTTTTTTCTTTCAATTTCACCAGTTTCTCCATACTAGGATGGCTAAGATGAAATTTTAAGTTTTTATTGTCAGTATAAAAATTAGCCATTTTATTTCGAGTTTTCTTTATAATACTTAATCATCTTAGGAATTACTTCATCCACACTTCCATTTATGGTATAATCTGCAATGTGATTGATAGGTGCATGCGAATCGGTATTGATAGAGATAATTTTTGATGATTCGTCCATCCCTGCGCTGTGCTGCACCGCTCCGGAAATACCGCAAGCAATATATAGTTTTGGGCGAACAGTAACTCCTGTTTGACCAATTTGGCGTTCGTGAGGAGCAAAGCCAGCATCAACGGCAGCGCGTGAAGCACCAACTTCACCACCGAGTAATTCAGCCAAATCAAAAAGTAGTTTAAAATTCTCTACGCTTCCAACACCGTAACCACCGGAAACAATTATCTGCGAATTCTTAATATTGATTTTTTGTTTCTCAATATGTCGGTCAATTATTTGAATAGCAAAATCAACCTCGTCAAAAATATTTTTTATGTCAAAAGGGACAATTTTTCCTTTGTAATTCTCTGCTTTTATTTCCTTTTTCATCACACCTTCACGCACTGTGGCTATTTGTGGACGTGTTTCGGGATTAATAATAGTAGCAATAATATTTCCTCCAAAAGCCGGACGAATTTGGTATAAGAGATTCTTATACACCTTATTCTGCTTTTTATCCTCATGATCGCCAATAACTAAGCTTGTGCAATCTGCAGTTAAGCCACATTTGAGCGCCGAAGCAATACGAGGCGCAATATCTCTACCTATAGAACTAGCACCAAATAAAACAATCTCTGGTTTTTGTTCTTTAAATAGTTTGATCAGTATTTTTGCATGTGGGCCGGTAGTAAAAGGAAAAAATCTTTTATCATCCGCTGTATGGATAAAATCTACACCATAAGGAAATATTTCTTTTTCAATCCCTTTTAAGTTTGCTCCAATGACAATGGCTTCGAGTTTAATTTTTAGCTCATCAGCCAATGATCGACCTTTCGTAAGAAGTTCCAAGCTCACATCAGCCACATGTCCTTCTTCTGTTATTTCGCAATAAACAAATATATTATTCACGTTTTTTGTTTTTAATTTGTAATGACGATTAACCAATAATATGGCTATCGAGCAATTCTTTCATTAAGTCGTTGATTTCTTCATTGCTTGTTCCCAATGCTTTAGAATCTTTTGATTGGAAAACAACGTTTTGAATTGTTTTAACTTTGGTTGGCGAACCTGACAAGCCCAAAGCTTCAACATCAGCATCGATATCTTCTACTGTCCACTCTTCAATATTCAAATAAGGGCGCTCATTGTATAAATGCGTATAATCCTTGGTTTCGTTTTGAAGTTCGGTTAAGGTTTTTGCGTGCTTATATTTCATTAAACGTTTAGCATTGCGCGGACGGCAATCTGCGGCTGAACCGTGAACAGTAACGGCTAATGGAAAAGAGGATTTAACCGTTTCCACTCCACGTTCCAAGCGTCTTTTAATCGTAATATCTTTCTGCGTTACGGCCACCAATTCTTCTGCATATGTAACTTGAGGGAGACCTAATTTTTCAGCAGTCTGTGGACCTACTTGAGCTGTGTCTCCATCTATGGCTTGACGACCCGCAACAACAAGATGATAAGGAGCTAATTTTTTAATGGCTAAAGCAATGGCGTACGAAGTCGCCAAAGTATCACTTCCTGCAAATTTACGATCTGTTAGTAGGAAACCTTTGTCAGCGCCTCGGTAGATAGATTCACGGATGATTTCAGCAGCACGAAAAGGGCCCATTGTTACAACAATTACTTCCGCATCTTTTATTTGGTCTTTTACACGCAAGGCGAATTCTAAAGCATTTAAATCCTCAGGATTGTAAATAGCTGGAAGCGCCGCTCTATTCACGGTACCATCCGCTTTCATAGCATCTTTACCAACATTTCGCGTATCAGGAACCTGTTTGGCAAGTACAATAATTTTAAAACTCATTCGCTATAGTATTAATATTTAGTTGTTTAAGTTTTGGAATATTTCACTTTAAAATTCTAAACTATTTTCGCATATTTTCGAAATGGTGACAAATGTAAAAAGAATGAGCAAGCTCGCAAAATTTAGAATGCTAATTGGGAAAAATAAATCGATTGATATTTAAAAATGTAGCTTATAAAATGAACTTTGTTTAAAGTTAAAGAGTGATTTCGAGAGTAAACCATTGGTGTCTAGTGACGAATCTCATTTTTTATTGCATAGCCTTAGCTACGGAATCAAAAATAGCTGAAGTCAATGGCACTAAGGGTTCGCTCGCAGTTTTGCTGTTTGACTTTAAACAAGTTCAATAAGAAATCGTTGCTAATCAGCGTCCTGTAATACTTAAATTATTAGTTAGTTTGCAAAAAAAAATCCTTTGTGCCTCCTTTGTGATGTACTTCGTGGTTAAAATTTCACCACAAAGTTACACGAAGTACATCACAAAGGAATATAAAGTATATAACTCCCAAAGGGATGCCTATGGCAAAAGGTGTTCAAGATTAAATAATTAAAATCAGAAACAGTATGATACTCGATTTTTTATTAGGATGCTTTAACAGAGACTAGTTACAAGAAATCTATTCAAAAAGTAGAAGTGCTTATTTTACTCATCCGTGTTGATTTATACAAACTTCCTGATTTCTTATTTCGAGAATGGATAATGGGTGAGTTATATTCGGAGTTAAATTTTATATATTTATTTCCTTAAGTATCATATAATCAGACTATATATAAATTGTTTTACCAAAATTAAGTATTTTAATATCGCTCCAATAACTTAGAATCAGGTATTAAATTTCTTGGTTTTAATAGATAGAAAACCTTATAGATTGCTATTCATGAGTTTAATAAGCCCTAATTAAGTGGGAAGCCATCCTATTTATAGCATCCGAAAAATCTGTTAACTCACTATAGTAAATTGTCTCAATTCCAATATTGATAGGGATTTCATTGTAATATCTTTCAATTATTCTATAGCTACTTTTTTGAAATTGATCATAATAGGGACGTAGTTAAAAATGAATGTATTCAAAATGTCCATTATTAATATTTATTCTCATAATGAGAAATATAAGATATGATAGAAATACTTAATAATTTAGTTATATAACTGATTATGAATATATTAAATGTAGAAT
>JAGGUP010000136.1 GCA_021158405.1 Bacteroidales bacterium | reverse complement strand
GGCAAATCGCATTGTGGTTGATGCTTATTCATGCTGTTTGGGCAACTCGAGTTGTGAGAAAAAATAACGAAAAACTCAGAAAAAATTTTCATCGATACAGCCTCTTTGTTTGGTTGGTTTGGCTGATCCCCTACATTGGTGGCATGTATTTGGGGATGAGTAATTAAAAGCGAATTTCAGGATGAGGGATTTTTCAATGATAAAAGTACAAGAGAATCAGCGATAAATACTCAGATTTTAAATTTTTCTTTACCTTTGGATATTCATTTACACATTTAAGCTACTGCTATGAAATCAATTGTTTTTCTTTCTCTATTCAGTATTCTTCTTTTATTTTCTTCTTGTAAAACAAATAATTTCGATTTGGAAAATGCCTTAGCAACAATCTCTGTCGAAGATTTGGTTCATCAGAGTAAAACTCTTGGTTCTGACGAATTTATGGGTCGTAAACCGTGTACTGAGGGAGAAACTATAACCCTAAATTATCTGGAATCAGAATACAAACGTATTGGTTTGGAGCCTGCAGTTGACGGAAGTTATTTTCAGGACGTCTCTCTAATGGAAATTTTAAATACGCCTGATGACAAACTTAAAATCACAGGTAAAGGAAAAGCATTTGATTTTGATTTACTAACTGAGTTTGCAGCTTTCTCTATGCGCGCACAAAAAGAAATTAAACTCGATCAATCGGAATTGATTTTTGTAGGCTATGGTATTGTTGCTCCCGAATACAATTGGAACGATTATGAAGGTTTGGATGTGAAAGGAAAAACAGTAGTTGTTTTGGTGAATGATCCAGGATTTGGAACCGAAGATGAAAGTTTTTTCAAAGGCAATTCCATGACTTATTATGGTAGATGGACTTATAAATACGAAGAAGCAGCAAGGCGAGGAGCCGATGCTTGCTTTATCATTCATGATAGCAAACCTGCGGGTTATGGCTGGGGAGTAGTTTCGAATGGAAATGAAGCTCCAAGATTATTTTTAACCGATGAAAATAATTATGCAGATCGTTGTGCTGTTCAGGGATGGCTCTCTCAGGATGCAGCAAAAAAACTTTTTGAAGAAGCAGGATTGTCAGTTGATCTTTGGAAGACGGCTGCAAAACCAGGATTTAAAGCCATTCCAATGAATTTATCGGCTAATATGGAGATGAAAAATAGTTGGAGAATTGATACTTCGCATAATGTGTTGGGTGTTTTGCGCGGATCAAAACGTCCTGATGAAGTCATTATCTATTCGGCTCATTGGGATCATTTTGGTATTGGTAGAAAAGTAGATGGAGATAGCATTTACAATGGAGCTGTCGATAATGGTACTTCTTTGGCATGGATGCTCGAAATAGCTGAGGCTTTTAAAAGTCTAAAAGAAAGACCAGAGCGATCTGTTTTGTTTCTTGCAACGACAGCAGAAGAATCAGGGTTGCTTGGTGCAAGTTATTATGTTCAACATCCAATTTTTGAGCTAAGTAAAACCGTTGCTAATATCAATAACGACTTGATGTTGCCTTACGGTAGAATGAAAGATGTAATGATTACCGGATATGGGCAATCAGAACTGGATGATTATGTTGCAGAGATGGCTATTAAGTACGATCGCTATATTATGCCAGATCCAAATCCGCACACGGGTATGTATTTTCGTGCTGATCATTTTGCTTTTGCCAAAGCGGGAGTTCCTGCGCTTTTTGCCAGAGGAAATTGTGATAGTCGCGAGTTTGGTAAAGAGTGGGCTCTGGAAAAAGAAACCAATTGGTTGGCAAACAACTACCATAAAGTAACCGATGAATACGAAGAATGGTGGGATTTGAATGGTGTAACCGACGATGCCAAATTACTTTTTGAAGTCGGGTATAAATTGAGTAACGAGAGCACTTTCCCAAAATGGAAAGAGGGTTCTGAGTTTAAATCGCTTCGCTAAATCATTTTATAAGGCTCACCTATTTTGGTCAGCCTTGCTCTTTTTTCTTTTAATCGGTTTTGAAACTGACCAGAAAAAACTTTCCTCCATTTTAAAAAACAACTTTTATTGGTTTTGAGTAGGATAGAACTATCCATAAGTACGATTATTCCTCAAATCCCTCTTTCCTTAAGATTCAATTTTGCTAATAATTAGCACACTTACATATTCTTAATCAGCAACTACGAAGTGCTTCTTGAATTTGAATTTTGGCTAAACTACTTTTGTCTTTGAAAATGATAAAACCTTCAAAATCATGAACAAGAAGACAAATTTATATAAATCATTCGTTTTATTTGCTGTACTATTCTTAGGATTATCAGCTTGTAATAAACCGGAAGATATAATCACTGAAAAAGAAGTGCTTACGGAAGAAATTACAATTCCGGTAGCGGATGTTGTCAATAATTCATCTGCGATTAATAATGATTTCACAGATTTAAATAAGCGTATGACGCTTGTTCAAGAATCGATTGCTAATAATAGCCTTAAAACTGCTGATATAGGTGGCGATTGCTTTGATTATACTTGGTATTTGGTTGCTGATGTGGCAGCTCCAATGCTTGATGGAGAACCTTTAAGCGCTACAGATGTACGCATTTTAGACAATAGAGCCTACGTTACTTATCATCGTCAAGGGAAAGTTTATGCCGGAGGCATTGAAGTGATAGATATTACAGATCCCGGATTCCCAGAAATTATTAGTTATATGGGTTTTGATGATACTGATATCAATTCATTAGCAGTTGATAATGCAGGATCAAATACAGGAGAAAGAAAGATATGGTTGGCTGGCTCTAGTTTTAAAAAAGGAGCAGTTTTGCGTCAAGTTACTACAGCAAATGGTTATTTAAACGACGAGTTTTTGGATGTTCCTCTTTCAAGAGCTTTCCTGGATGGAAGTATTACTGCTTCTGCAAATGGAATAGGATATTCCAACGATTATATATATATGACGGCAGGAAATAGTGTAGGTGGAACATTCCAACTCGACAAGCATAATTTAGATATTCTGGCTCACGAATCTTATACAGATGCAAAAGCAATTGCTTTGAATGGAAGTATTGACGGTGATTATCAACTGTCATTAGTTGCCGGTGATCATGCTAAATTGAATGTCCATAAGG
>JAGGUP010000157.1 GCA_021158405.1 Bacteroidales bacterium | reverse complement strand
GTTAAGCGATCTAAATCCAGTTCGGCGAATTGCTTATGAGAAACAGCGAGAATAACTGCATCGTATTTCTTGGCATATATATCTACGTTTTTTGGCATAATCTTGATACCATATTCCAATTTGACTTCTTCCCGGCTAGCCCAAGGATCGTAAATATCTAGCTGACAACCAAAAGCTTGAAGTTCATCTACAATATCTATCGTTTTTGTATTTCGAATATCAGGGCAATTTTCTTTAAATGTGACTCCCAAAAGCAATACCTTACTATTTAATATGGTAAGTCCTTTTCTAATCATCAGTTTTACCACTTTATCGGCAACAAAATGAGCCATTTGATCGTTTACGCGGCGTCCGGAACGAATCACGGTCGGATTATAACCTAATGCTTCCGCCTTGAATGTTAAATAGTAAGGATCTACACTGATACAATGTCCACCAACCAAACCCGGATGGTACTTTAAGAAATTCCATTTTGTTCCGGCAGCTTCTATCACTTCGTTCGTATCGATGTCCATCCGATCGAAAATCAAAGCCAATTCATTCATAAAAGAAATATTCAAGTCGCGTTGCGAATTTTCTATCACTTTTGCAGCTTCTGCGACTTTCATACTGGGTGCTTTATGCGTTCCGTTTAATAAAATCGTATTGTATAAAACGTCTATCTCTTCAGCAATTTCAGGTGTGGAACCCGATGTGATTTTTTTTATTTTTGTTAAAGTATTTACTTTATCACCGGGATTGATACGTTCCGGACTGTATCCTGCAAAGAAATCCACATTGAATTTTAAACTGCTATACTTTTCTACAACAGGCAGACAATCTTCCTCGGTACAACCAGGATAAACCGTGCTTTCATAAATCACGATATCCCCTTTGGAAATGACTTTCCCGACAGTTTCACTAGCCTTTATTAGCGGTGATAAATCAGGTCGCTTATATTTATCAATGGGCGTTGGAACCGTAACAATGTATATTTGAGCATCGCGAATAGCTTCAATATCAGTTGTTAATTTCAGACCAATTTCTCCACTTTGGTTTAAAACAGACTGTAAATCTTCATCTTCCGTTTCCAGTGTTTGGTCATGTCCGGCATTTAATTCAGCTACACGAAAAGTATTGATATCAAAACCAATGACTGAATATTTCTTAGCAAATTCAACAGCTAAAGGTAAACCTACGTATCCTAATCCGATAATTGTTATTTTTTTCATTTGAAAATGTTTTTAAATAAAAAGAAAAATTATTTAAAAGGGGAAGTGGGGGAGTAAGTCAAGTTAGGGGAGTGGGAATTGTATGATTAATTCTCTTTATTCACACAATCATCAGCCCCTATGCTCTATGCGCTATGCTCTATGCGCTATGCTCTATGCGCTATGCTCCTAACACAGCTTCGCCTCCTAAGTCACATTTTCACTTTATTAAAACGAGCGAAAACTAACTAAAAGAGGCTTTTGCCTTTTACTATTTTCCCCAAAGAAGCAAGAAATCCGTTGATGGACGATGCTCCAAATATTTTTTCATTTCAATCCGTGTAAAAACCAGATAACGAATCTTTCGACTGATTATTTCTTCTGCTTTTTCAATCAATTCGGCTAAATAATTTTTATTCAATCCCTCTCCCATAAATATAAGATCGATAATCTCGGTATCAATGCCTTTGGCAAATTTCCCGACAAGGAATACTTGTTCGATAGCACCTAAATTTTTGACTGTTTTCTCAATAATTTGATCAAAGCCAAAATGTTTTAATAAAAGATTATGAATATTGGGAAAGAGTGGATGTTGAACATTGGCGCGAAACATTTTTTTATTGCCTTCCATACGCGAATTAAGCAATCCGGCTTTTTCAAACTTATTAAGTTCGATTCGTATGGCATTCGTTGACTCGCTAAACTCTTCTTCCAGATTACGCAAATAAGACTCTGAGCTGGAATTCAAAAAGAATTTCATCATGAGCTTGATGCGTGTTTTAGAAGTAATGAGTGCGTCTAACATTCGCTTCTTATTAATTTGGGAATTGTCCCGAGCATTCGGGATTCAAACTTATTTAGTTGAAGTTTGAGTAACAAAAGTACTCATTGTTCAGAGAAAAACAAAGATTAATGGATGTTTTATTGATATAAACAATCGCTAATTAATTTTAAAACCTTTAGAATACTGATAACGTGAAGGTTTTGAGTCGTCGACGAATAATGAAGTTCAACCCTTTCAGGGCTGTTTTACAATTTAGCTTTTACCGTGGGCTTCACCCACGGTTATTGATATTTAGTCACTTCGTGACTTTGATGTGCCTTTTCGTGGCTATTAATTTATCCAAAGCTCTGAAAGAGCTTAATCTGAATAATCGTTTCGCCCACGGTTATTGATCCGCCAGCTGGCGGATAGTCTCTTCGTGACTTTAACGCTTCTTTTAGCTGCTTAATGCTTTTTTTCGTGACCATTAATTTCTTCAAAGCTCTGAAAGAGCTTAATCTGAATAACCGTGGGTTTTTACCCACGGTATATCTGAAAGCAAATGTGCAGCCCCAAAGGGGTTGAACTTTTTTAAGGAAAGAATCTTTCGTCCACTTTTATCCCATGTTCTTTCAACAATCGTCTTAACTCTTCTTCAAATGTTTCTTTTATATGATGTTCTTGTTGATTTTTAATATAATTAACTATCATCTCCTTATCCTTCCACGCATAGGTTAAAGCTGCATAACCATCAGACCATCCTTCAAAAGCTGGAAATTTCCCTGTTTGCTTTATCCAAATCGAGGAGGATGTTTTTAAATCCCTCATATAGTTAGCCAAGGCTATTGATGGATGTAAATCACATAAAATATGTATATGATCTTCCATTCCATTAATACGGTATAGAAAACAATTTTTATTTTGTATAAATCCCATTAAATAGGCATATAGCTCTTTGGAATGTTCCTGAACAAGCGTTTTTCGACTGCATTTTGTCCTGAAAATCAAGTGATACAAAATCTGACGATAACTTGACATTGTTTGCTATTTATTCAACCCCTTCGGGGCTGTGTTTTTACTTATTTAATGTCCGTGGGCTGCACCCACGGTTATTGATATTTAGTCACTTCGTGACTTTGATGTGCCTTTTCGTGGCTATTAATTTATCCAAAGCTCTGAAAGAGCTTAATCTGAATAATCGTTTCACCCACGGTTATTGATCCGCCAGCTGGCGGATAGTCTCTTCGTGACATTGAAATCTTAATCTTGTTAAGTATATTTAGTACAATGCTAATTAATCCCGGCATAATGTTTCATAAACTGAATACGCTCAAAAACGGCCGGATTCCCAACATTTTTACTGCTGGCTTTACCTTTAAATTGCTTCAAAGAAGAAAATCCTTTTTCAGTCATCCATTTTTCGAGTTCATTTAATAGGATATTGATTTGCTCTGCCCCTTTTTCGTACAAAACAGAAACAAGCTGAACAACATCGGCGCCTGCTAGAATTTGTTTGATAATCGCTTCGGAAGTATGAATGCCCGAAGAAGCTGCCATACTGCAGTTTACTTGATCGGAAAGTAAAGCGATCCACCGCATAGACTCGACAAAGTTCTCGGGAGAACTAAAACTTCTTCCTTGAACAGCTTCCATAGTATTGATATCGATATCAGGCGTATAGGCACGATTAAACAAAACTAAACCTGCTATTCCGGTTTCGGATAAATCCAAAATAGTTCTGGCCATATGCGTAAAACTATTATTGATTTTTACGGCTACCGGAATATTTACTGTTTTTAAAACTTTTTGGATAATTTCTTTTATTGTTGTTTCGAAATCGCGAATTTCCATATCAGTCGGATTTAAACTGATATTCAGCTCAAGAGCATCTGCTCCTGCTTCTTCGATGCGTTTGGCAAAAGAAGTCCATTCAGCTGAAGAAACACAATTGATGCTTGCAATAACCGGTATTAGCACTTCCTTTTTAGCGCCTTTTATCAGTTGAATATATGCATTTAAGTTCGCTTCTTTAACATGGATATCAATATAATCGAGGGTTTCGGAATATTTGTCATAGATAAAACTGTTCTCCTTTGCTTCTTGCAATTGATTTTCGGCATCCATTAAAATCTCCTCTTCAAAAATGGATTTCAAAACGACTGCACCGGCGCCATGTTTTTCCAGTTTTTTTATTTCGCTAACGTTTGATGTCAGGCTACAACTTCCAATAACAATTGGGTTTTTAAGATTCAGTCCTAAATATTTACTTGTTAAATCCATCATTTTATTCGTTTTTTGATATTTGTAAAAATTCGTATCCGTACAGCAACTTAACTATTCTCAATCTCTGTGATACTTCGTGTTATCTTGGTGTTACTCTGTAAAATAGCTATTACACAAAGTTTCACAAAGAAGCTCAAAGTGACCCAAAGAAAAACACCGTCTAATTTAAAGCTTCATCATCATTGCATTTAATATACTGATTTTTACTGCTCTATTAATGGCCTATTTTTTATTCTTGTTTTGAAGATAGCGATGAATTCCTGCTGCTGCATTTCTTCCATCACCCATAGCTAAAATTACCGTTGCACCACCTCGCACAATATCTCCACCTGCAAAAAGCTCGGGAATACTCGACTGCATTTCTTTATCATCGACAATAATAGTTCCCCAGCGACTCATTTTTAGTCCGGGCAAACTTGCAGGAATAAGTGGGTTAGGTGAAACTCCAACACTAACAACAACCAAATCAGCTTCCAAATCATATTCTGAACCTTCGATAGGAACAGGTCTTCTTCTGCCGGAATCATCAGGTTCGCCGAGTTCCATCTTTTGAAGCCTCATTCGGTTTACTCTACCGTT
The DNA here is from genome assembly GCA_021158405.1 of Bacteroidales bacterium. Classification (GTDB taxonomy): domain Bacteria; phylum Bacteroidota; class Bacteroidia; order Bacteroidales; family UBA12170; genus UBA12170. The sequence goes on along the minus strand of JAGGUP010000157.1, from coordinate 2,708 downwards.
TTTATCAGCAAAATATTCTATCGGGCTATTTAGGTTCAAGAATTCTATTCCTTCTTGTTGTGCATGTTTAACCTCTTCGACTCTTGCCGGCATCTCTTCCAATGTCCTTCTATAGATAATCATTGCTCTTTCAGCACCCAGGCGTTTAGCTGTTCGGACAGAATCCATTGCTGTATTTCCTCCACCTATGACTGCAACTTTCTTACCAAATAATACTGGCGTATCATAATCGTCGTGAGCGGCATTCATTAAATTAACTCGAGTCAGATATTCATTGGAGGACATAATTCCATTCGCATTTTCACCCGGAATATTCATAAAATTGGGCAAGCCAGCTCCGCTACCGGCAAAAAAGGCTTGATAACCTTCGGCTTTTAAATCTTCGATGGTGGCTGTTTTTCCAACAATAAAGTTGGTGATAAACTCCACTCCCATTTTTTTGAGGTTTTCAATTTCAACATCAACAATTTCGTTGGGTAAACGGAACTCGGGAATACCATATTTTAATACGCCACCGGGTTCGTGAAGGGCTTCAAAGACACTTACCGAATAACCCAGCTTTACTAAATCGCCGGCAGCAGCTAAACCTGAAGGCCCTGAACCAATAATGGCTACCTTAATACCATTGGATGGTGCTACTTCGGGAATATACATTTTGCCGGAATTACGTTCCCAATCGGCCACAAAACGTTCGAGATGTCCAATAGCTACAGGAATTTTTTTAAGTTTTATCGTATAGAAACAACTGGCTTCGCATTGCTTCTCTTGAGGGCATACACGGCCACAAACAGCAGGTAAAGCATTTGTTTCTTTTAAAGTACGAGCGGCCAAAGCAAAATCCTGTTTTTCAACATATTTGATGAATTTAGGAATATTTATACTGACAGGGCAACCTTGAATACACGTTGGATCGGGACAATCTAAACATCGTTTTGCTTCTTCAACTGCCATCTGAACAGTAATTCCTCTATTCACTTCGATATGACTTTGAGCACGCAAAAAAGAATCTTCTTCTATCATTTGCACGCGGTCTTTTGAAAGACGTTCTTTTGGTTTCATCGATTTGCGCAATTCTTCGCGCCATTCCTGACCTCTTTCTTGTTTTAAATATTCGGCGATGTTTTCCATTAGACAGTCTCTTTTTTTAGTCCTTCAAGATAGGATTGATAAGCTTTATACTCCTCTTCTTTAAATCCTCCCAGGCGCATTAATAATTCATCAAAATTAACATCATGTGCGTTAAATTCGGGGCCATCGACACAAACAAATTTTGTTACTCCTCCAACGGAAACCCTACAAGCACCACACATTCCCGTACCATCTACCATAATAGCATTTAAACTAGCTTCGGTAGGAATATTATATTTCTTTGTCAGCATACTGCCAAATTTCATCATAATGGCAGGGCCAATAATAATTGACTTATCCACTTTTTCGCGTTGAATAATTTCTTCCATTCCCTGAGTCACCAAACCTTGTTTACCATAAGACCCATCATCGGTCATAATAATAACTTCATCGGAATACTCGCGAATCTCTTTTTCAAGAATAATTAATTCCTTATTACGTGCGGCCAAAACGGTAATTACACGGTTTCCTGCTTTTTTCATTGCTTCAACAATGGGCAAAAGAGGAGCTGTTCCAACCCCACCACCTGCGCATAAAACGGTTCCTATTTTCTCAACATGAGTTGCTTGTCCAAGTGGTCCAACTACATCAGTTATTTCATCACCTGCTTTTAAGATGGAAATTTTATGACTAGTCACTCCCACTTTTTGAATAATTAAGGTAATTGTTCCTTTTTCGGGATTGGAGGAAGAAATTGTTAGCGGAATTCGTTCTCCTTTTAAGCCCAGCTTCACAATCACAAAATGACCTGCTTTTCGTTTTTTAGCTATTCTAGGAGCCTCTATTTCAAGTCTTACAACATTTTCGGAGAGCTTATCAACCGATATAATTTTATTCATAAGTTTAATTTAATTTCAATTTTTCAAAAATAGTCAATAATGCTTCACCTCAAATAGATGATACTTATTTAGAGTGATTTTAAGTGAAACACGGAAGTAATCAGAAACCAGTTAAAAAAAGAAAAGGACAGCGTGAATTTGCTATCCTTTCTTTTTGTGGGCCCACCTGGGCTCGAACCAGGGACCAATTGATTATGAGTCAACTACTCTAACCAACTGAGCTATAGGCCCAATACCTTAGAGTCCCGATAGTTATCGGGATCGCTTTTCCCAAAAGCGGCTGCAAAAATACATATTCATTGAATAGAAACAAAATATTATTTTTAGAAATTTGATATCTAGCCTTTTTTTAAAAGTCCACAAATGTCTGATTGTAGATCATCCCTTTCAATCCGAAATGTTTCCTAATGGTTTTCATTAAATTTATTACATTTACCAATCAAGTAGCACATTCTTGATTTGTGGCTTTTCAAGGTAGTATTGAATTGTAAATGTGCAACTTAATTAAAACAAACTAGAAAATAATGAAGAAAATAGTTTTATCAATTTCATTTATTCTACTGACTCTCCCAATTGCTTTTGCGCAAAATTTTAAAACGAACACGTTTTTATGTGACTCGTGTGAAAGAGAAATCTCCCTCAGAATTGAAAGCACTTCCTTTATAAAAAACAATGAATATTTTAACGATTTCTCGAAAGGTTATACAGGTCTGGGCTTTTTCTTAAAACCGAGTATTGAAT
>JAGGUP010000051.1 GCA_021158405.1 Bacteroidales bacterium | reverse complement strand
GATTTGGTTGGAATTAACAAATAATACCAACCTAAGTTTGTAAAATATTATATTTGGAGAAACAAAGAAAGAATAGAAAGAGGAATAAGGCTGTTTATATCGGATATTTGGGGTTGTTGTTGGTATAAACTTTTTTCGAAAAAATCAAAACCTGTTTGTATTTCAAACAGGCTTTTTTTTGGAAATAGGTGTATATTTGTCAGGCATTTAAAAAATTTGACCAATCAAATAGATTTCGATTTTCCGAACAAAAAAAATGATGAAAGAATACCTTAAAGAAACTTACTATTTTAATTTTTCAAATGAAGCAATACTGACTATTGTTAACCAATACAAAATAACGAAGCTATCAAAACAAGAAATGGCCATAGAATTGTATTATAAAATACGAGATGGTTGGCGCTACAATCCTTACCAAATTAGTTTTGTAAAAGACCGCTATCAATCTTCCTATATTGCAAGCAAAGCTGATGGCCATTGCATCGAAAAATCCATTCTTCTAATTAGCTGTTTAAGAGCTCTCGATATTCCGGCAAGGTTACATCTTGCTAAAGTGAAAAACCATATAGGTGTTGAAAAATTTATAGAAAAGTTTGGCAACGACGAAATTACACCTCACGGCATGGTCGATATTTATTTAAACAATAAATGGGTTAAGGTATCGCCGGCCTTTAATAAAGAATTATGCCTAAAGTTAAACGTTCATACTCTTAATTTTGACGGAGAGCATGATTCTCTTTTTCACGAATATGATAAAGCGGGAAATACGTTTATGATTTATCTTGAGGACTATGGATATTTTTCGGATGTCCCTCTTGATTTTATAGCAAACAATTTTAAAGAAAACTACCCAAAGATTATGGAGATGGCGAATGAAAATGGAGAGATACGGATCTGATTTATCTATTCTCCAAAAAGACTATCCACAAATTCTTTCCTTCTAAAGATTTGCAGATCTGTCATTTGTTCACCTAATCCGATATATTTTACAGGAATTTTAAATTGATCGGAAATGCCAATCACCACTCCACCTTTTGCTGTACCGTCTAATTTTGTAAGTGCCAATGCATTCACATCCGTAGCCGCTGTAAACTGCTTGGCCTGCTCAATGGCATTTTGTCCTGTAGAAGCATCCAGAACTAAAAGAATCTCGTGAGGTGCATCAGGAATAACCTTTTTCATCACCATTTTTATTTTGGTGAGCTCATTCATAAGATTCACCTTATTGTGCAAACGACCGGCTGTATCTATAATAACAACATCCGTTTTTTGAGCTTTTGCAGATTGCAAAGTATCAAAAGCAACCGAAGCAGGATCTGCTCCCATTCCCTGACTCACAATAGGAACATCTACTCGCTTCGACCAAATAGTCAACTGATCTACGGCAGCCGCTCTAAACGTATCACAAGCACCCAAAACAACAGATTTTCCTGATAACTTATATTGATGAGCTAATTTTCCAATGGTAGTAGTTTTGCCAACTCCATTTACTCCAACAACCAAAATAACGTAAGGTTCGTCTTGCTTTTCAAAATCGAAACCTTTAAGTTTTTTGTTTTCTGTTTCCTCAAGCAAAAAAGTAATCTCTTCACGAAGTATTCTGTTTAATTCAGTAGAACCTACATATTTATCTTGAGCAACGCGACGCTCAATACGATCTATAATTTTCAGCGTAGTTGAAACTCCAACATCAGCCGTAATCAAAATCTCTTCTAAATTATCAAGTACCTCATCATCTACTTTCGATTTCCCAGCAACCGCTTTGGTCAATTGCGAAAACAAATTAGTTTTGGTTTTTTCTAATCCTTTATCTAGAACTTCTTTTTTTTCTTTTGAGAAAAATGATAATATACCCATAATCAATTATTTTAATATAAAAATGCCCTATCTAAACAGTATAGATAAGGCATTTTTTCATAAACAGAAAATACTATTTTTGAGCAGCTAACTTCTTAGCTTCTGCCAAGGGAAGAATCACTTCCTTAAAAGTATAAGCACCTGTTTTTTCTGATTTTACCGAACGAATAACTTTCGCCCAATCTTTTCCTGCAGTCTGTAAACTTGCAACTACTTTCTTAGCCATAATTATTTAATTTCTCTGTGAATAGTCATTTTTTTCAGAATAGGATTAAATTTCTTTAACTCCATTCTTTCAGGTGTGTTTTTTCTATTTTTAGTGGTGATATAACGAGATGTACCCGGCATACCACTTTCTTTGTGCTCTGTGCACTCCAAAATTATTTGTCCTCTTGCTTCTTTGCTTTTCTTAGCCATAACGAATTAAATTTTCAGGGCTGCAAAAGTACTTAAGTTTTCCACTTTATCAAACCTTTTGCATATTTTTTTCTTCTTTCTTTCCACAATTAACTGTTAGTAAAATGCCCAAATATTAAAATTTGGAAAACATTAAATACACCTTTTCATCACAACCTTTCAATGACACTAATTTCAATATTTATTTTTTTAATATATAAGGCTGATAATCATCATTCTAGAGTACGCTGTATATATCCAGAGTAATCTTTCAATCGAACCTCATAATCTTCATCAAAAAGATGAGAGGAAATGATAAAATCAGCCGTGGCACGATTTGAAGCCGTAACCACATTGTATAAAACAGTGAGCCGCAATAGCGCTTTTACATCAACATCGTGAGGCTGCATAGACATTGGATCCCAAAAAAACACCATAATATCTATCTTTCCCTCTGCTATCATCGCTCCCAATTGCTGGTCGCCACCCAAAGGTCCCGACTTCATTCTTTTTACCAAAAGAGGATGCCCAAGAGTATCTCTGTTCAATTCTTCTTCAACTAATTTACCCGTAGTTCCGGTACAAGTTATTAAATGCCCGCGTAATTTATCTTTATTAAAACGCACCCACTCTATCAAATCTTTTTTTCTATTATCGTGCGCAACAAGTGCAATACTTTTCTGTTTGTTCATATGCTAATAATTTGATTTAAATGGCCATATGCAACATCCTTATTTCTCCATTCCTTTTGTGAAAATTTGTTATCATGGATGTTTCATTCTATTTTTCAATACGTAAATCCAAATCCTGATTTTTCCAGAATATATTTACAGTCAATAATTTATTTTCTTTATCCCAAACATAATCGCCACCATTACGTTTTCTTCGTTTTAACAAATGTCCATTTAAAAATATGCTATGTGGTCTTTTAACGCAATTATGGACTATAATACTCAATTCTCGAGTTTCACTTTTTCCTTTATACTCACCCTTGTCCGTCTCAACCAAAAAATGCAAAAGATGTCCGGCATTACTTGCCGCAAAATTCACAAGCTGATATTTTCCCTCTTCGATAGCTGAATAATAAGCCCCATTGTCTTCGTATAGCGAAGCGTGAATCTCCGCATTTTTCTTTGGATAATAATGAACTTTTAAAGCATCAGGATAATCATCTGTCGAATAAAAATCGTTGGTCATCGGAATAATAGAACCCGCTTTTACAAAAACCGGAATTGTTGAATCATTGACAGTAATAGGAATTTCCAATCCTCCAAATATCTTTTTATCTGTATAAAAATCGTACCATAAACCTTTTGGAAACCGTATAAGTACAGAATCAACCTCAGGATGAATAACCGGAGCAACCAAAAAAGCATCGCCAAACAAATAGGCATCTGAGTAATTTAAAAAAGCCTCATTATCAGGTTCTAAATAGAATAATGGTTTTACAATTGGCTTTCCTAAAGTCGTATTTTCATAGGCCAAAGTATAAATATAAGGCATCAACCGATACCGTAATTTTATGGCTTTACGAACGATATTTTGAGTTTCCTCGCTAAAAAATATGGGCTCCGATGGAATTCCTGAACCGTGAGGTCTGAACACTGGATTAAACACACCAAATTGCAACCAACGACGATACAATTCTTCGTCTTTTTCACCCAAAGCAAAACCACCTAAATCGGAAGAAATATAGCCCAAACCGCTAATACTCATATTCAGCATAAGTGGAAGTTGTGCCTGCAAACCACTCCAAGAGCGCGATACATCGCCCGACCAAGGAAAAATAGAATAACGCTGCGATCCAGCCGCTCCTGCCCTATTTAAATGAAACAAACGTCTGTCGGGATAATTTTGGCGATACTTCTCAAAGAGCATTTTTTCCCATTCTAAGCCATAAATATTATGAACCTCATCGGCTGTTCCATTGATATGAATCATATCTGAAGGATGAGTTTCAGGCTCGCCTAAATCGCCCCACCAACCGGCCACGCCAATTTTTATTTGCTTATCGTATTGCTCCCAAAACCAGTCTTTTGTTTCTTGTTTAAAAATATCCATTAATGCACCAGGACCAAAATAAAAATCCTTCATTATATAGGTTTCGCCTTTAGCATTTTTAGCAAAAAGCCCCATCGTATCGCCGTGGGTAAACCAATAGGAAGTATCAATAACCATAGGCTCGGTAATCAAAATGGTTTTCACTCCTTTTTCCTTAAAATTAGCGATCATTTTTTCAGGTTCCGGCCAATTTTTTTTATACCATTTCAAATTTCCCAATCCACCTTTAATGCTATCGCCAAACCAATAAAAATCGATAATCACCGCATCCAAAGGAAAATCTTTCGCCTGCATTTCATCAACAATGCCTTCCAATTCAGCTTGTGTACGATACGCCATTCGCGATTGCAGATTACCTAAAACCCAGCGTGGAGGCAAAGGTTGCCGACCCGTTAAAGCCGTATAGTTGGTGTTTATTTCTTCAAAATTATCACCTGTTACTATGTAGTAATTCATCGTGCCGCCAATAGCACCAAATTCCAAAATATCGCTTTCGGTTTTCCCAATATCAAAATAGCCCTTTTGTGGATTATCAAACAAAACCAAATATTTATTTGAAGACAAAATAAGTGGAAGTGTATAATTCAGATTCTGAGCACCTAAACCATAATTGTAATCGGGTTGATTATAAAGGTTTAAACGATAACCTCTTCTATCCATGGGTAGGGCACGTTCTCCAGTTCCATAAATATGTTCTCCTTCCGAAAGCTGAAAACGAATTCCATTATTATCTGAGCGCTCGAAAAAACCCAATTCCTCTTCAAAAAGGAAATCGGAATTGTTCTGATAAATAACTTTGAAAGGTGACTTTTCAATCGTCAAATGGATATTGCCAGCCATAAAATTCAATTCTTCGCAAGTATCGTAAATTTCAGTTTTAACCTCTTCGGGTTCAAGAACAACCGATTTTGATTCGTAATTTACAGGCTCATTATCAGGCAAATATTCTACGTGTAGAATATCGTTTTGAAAAGGCGTAAAAAAATAAGAACCTTGATCGGTGAAAACCTGCAATTTGCCATTTTTCATTTTATGCGAAAGGTATTCGCGTTTTTTAAATTTATAAACTGCTTGATCTAAAACAGGAACTTTATATCCATTTACAGAAATTAAAATATTAGTTTCATCTTCGGTTTTTCCGACTTTATTTCCTTTCGCATCACGAAACACAAAAGCAATCTGATGTACTTCCGTTCCTTCAGGATAAGCATAAAACTCGTCTGGAATAATTTCAAATTGGTATTTATCACCACCCAGGGCTTTCATCTTTACACGACTGTCTGCTTTTCCCCAATCGCCAATGGCAAACTTCCAATCATTCGCATCTCGACTAGTAGCCGTTATTACACCCGTATGAAAATACAAATCTTCTTGCAATCCAAAAAGGGCTTTATTCCCTTTTCCTGCATCATAAACAAATACTAATTTGTCAGAAGTCAAGGGTTTGTTTGTATTAAGCGTTACTTGCGAAAAAACAGTATTGGATATAAAAACAAAACTCAGGATAAAAAAATAGCGCGCAATAGCGGAATGCTTTAGTGTTGAAGAGGACATATTAAATTTCTTTTTTTGGTATCTACAAAAGTAGAGAAAAATCAAAGATTAAACTTTATTCCATAAATAAATCCACACTTAAATTTACAGGAGGAAATACCTGGTTAAAAAATCTCTTTTTATGCAAAAAAAGTCAAATTCAGTGGTCGTGCAAAAAATAGTTGCATTTACAAGGCTCATAAGCCCCTAACTATAAGCTTAGTAAAAAATAGTTGAAAAATACTTGCGTTTTTTGGGTAACGTTTTTCAAAATATACCATTAATAGTATAGATGAAATTTAAAAATATGGACTTTCTATACAAAGCAAAGATTGTATAAAAGTGCAAAACAAAACGTTCATCAAGAAATTTGTTACGCTAGAACATTAAAACTATACGAATATTCATTTGGATAATATACAAACAAATAATTCTTTAGTATTGCATATGATACTAATTAACAGTATATATATATCATAAATATACTAGTTAATACAAATATCCTCTGTAAATCAGAGAAATTGATTACATAAATACTTGCGAAAAATAAATGTTGAACCAAATTAATGCCTACGAAAAGACAAAACTGAACAAACAGAGGATAGATTACAAAGGAAATAAACCTCGCAGGAATTGATGAAAAATAAACTTAAAATTAAATTTACACATTATGAAAAAGATAATACTAATTGCATTAATACTAATACTTGGGAGTACAACTTTTATGAGTTGCGAAAAAGAAAAAACATTCTTTCAAACTTAAGCTTAGAGCAAAAAATATCAATAAACGATGAGAGTATATAAATTCATGATTTCGCTAAAATACTTGCAAGGTCTTTAGTTAACGAAAGCGGAAGATCTTTTATTAAAAAAGAGGTTATTAAAGAATTTGACGGTGACTATGATATATTATTAGCAGAAGCCAGAGACAAAGACCTCGTTAACACCTCTTTTAAAAATGTTAGTCAGACTACTTTCTTAAGTCTATTAAAAGATTACTCATCATCTAACTCCAATTTTAAATCTGAAGAAGATTTTATTTCTTTTTTTAACTCTTTGTTAGAAGAATATCCACTTATGCAAATTTCAATGCCAGAATTATCCGAAGATGGGACCAAAAATTGGGATGAACTAAACTATATACCACTAGTTGCTGTTTTACCTCTAAATTTTGATGAAAATATATCAGAAATAATAACTGCTTACGATATAAGCGACACTAAGACTGAGCTTTCGATATCAGTAAGTTCTAAATTTGGTGAAGAAGATGACTTTGCGGTAAGCACTAGTTTAAAAGTAACAATAAGTGCTAAGGATGATGAAGCTGGTGAATCAGTGGTTGAATACAAAGATGAAACTTCTGGCGAAGGGACGGAGTATAATACTGGAATAGTTAAATTTTGGATTAACCAATAATAAATATTAATTATGAGAAAATTTATTTCAACAAGCATTATTCTCTTAATACTTTTTTCATTCACTCAAAACGTTTATTCACAAAAGGGAATCT
>JAGGUP010000160.1 GCA_021158405.1 Bacteroidales bacterium | reverse complement strand
CACCCGCATTTAGGAACAAACAAACTCCCAAGCATCATTAGAAATATGCGTGAAAGCATTTTAAAAGGAGGTGGTGAAATTCATTTCGAAACCAAGCTGAGCGATTTTATTCTAAAAAACAATAGACTTCTTGGCCTTATCGACCAAAATGGAATAGAATATTTAGCCGAAGCTGTTATTTTGGCTACCGGACACAGCGCTCGCGATATTTATCATTTATTAGACCAAAAAGGAATTCAACTCGAAGCAAAGGATTTTGCAATGGGAGTACGTATTGAACATCCTCAAAAACTCATCAATTCCATTCAATACCACTCTCCTATTCAAAACCCACTTTTACCAACCGCTAGCTATAGTTTGGTTTGTCAGGCACAAGACCGTGGCGTTTTCTCTTTTTGTATGTGCCCGGGAGGCATTATTGTTCCAGCCGCAACCGGTGCAAATCAAGTGGTTGTTAATGGCATGTCTAATGCTGATCGAAATTCACCTTTTGCTAATTCGGGAATTGTAGTTAGCGTCAAACAAGAAGATTTATCGGCATATAAAGAATATGGAATTTTTGCAGGATTAAAATACCAAAAAGACTTGGAATACAAAGCTTATCTTGCTGGTGGAGAAAACCAAACCGCTCCGGCGCAACGTATGATTGATTTTGTTAACAAGAAATTCTCAAAAACACTACCGGACACCTCTTATATTCCAGGGATTAAATCGGCTCCACTCCACGAACTATTACCTTCTGCATTAAGCAGTAGATTAAGAGAAGCTTTCCAAACTTTTGGCAACAAAATGAAAGGGTATTATACCGATGAAGCAATTATATTGGGCGTAGAATCGCGTACCTCTTCCCCTTTGCGTATTCCACGTAACAAAGAAAGTATGGAGCATATTCAAATAGAAAATTTATTTCCGGTGGGAGAAGGAGCAGGATATGCCGGCGGTATTGTTTCTTCAGCTATTGATGGCTATAATGCCAGTATGAAAATTGCCGAAAAGCTAATTTAATACCGATCCCGATAGCTATCGCATGCGCGTCAACTTAACAAGAAGAAATATATAATGTTAGTAATTGTATATCAGTATTATAAGTCCCGAAGGGACAAAAGGTAAAAGCACAGGCTGAAGCAAAGCGTAAGCCTGTGATTGTAATCAACAACAACAATTAAAGGCTGAAAGCCTGTCATGTAATATAAAATTCTATATTATATGACGGACTTTCAGCCCTTTAAAACCTTACAAACTATGCAACACAGGGTTACGTTTCACTTCACCCTATGCTAATACATTTCGGGGCTTTGCCCCTTTTTATACTAATTACAGCTCAAAATGCCGCTGTGCAAATTTTGAATTTATCCCGAATCTTTGCATTGGCGTAACCTAAGAAAGCTATAAAAATTTATTTGTATCAAGTTTAAATATAATTTTAGTGTGCTTTGATGAATTGGTGCTTTTGCAGAAAAAAATTCACTTTCTCTAAGAAATTTACCTTAGTAGCCAGATTGACACAGCTATACCTAACCTTATTTCAGTCTTGCTCAATATATATATTAACGATTTTGAAAACACCGTTTACAATTTACAATATAGTCACCTATTTTCGTTAGCGAATCATTTAATGAAAAAGCCAATTTACTTTCGTAAATGAGGATTTTGAAGAAGATTTTAACGAAGAGTTGGATCAAAAGATGAGTTTTGCAAGCTCTCAATTCGTTTTATCGACCTTAGAAATCTGAATCCTATTTACATCCAAATCTCCGCCTTCTGGCAATAAACTAATCCAATTATTGTCTTTGCTTTGCCAACGCAATTGCCTATCTATGCGCACAAAATATTTTGTATATCCCTTACGGTGCACCAAATTAACAGAATAGCCGCCATTTTTCACATCATCTTCACCAAAATTGATAAACACACGAATGTTTTCATCCGTTGAATTTTTCATTTCTATAAGGATATAATTATTCTGCCTATCTCGATAATCGACGGGTGTAAAAACATAACGCTGTTCTGTTCCGGCTTCAATGGTTTCCGGCGCTACAACCAAACTCACCACAGATTCTCTTCTAATTTGAGCATCAATCTTTTCCAACATCAGCTGAGGATATACTTCATTCGGATATATTCCAAGAGCATTTTCATAAGCAACAATGGCATCCTGAAAATTCACCAAACGATAAGCTTCATCTCCTTGTTTGATAAAAGCCTGATATTCCTTGTCGCTTGCGCCAAGGAAATCATGAATTTGGGCTATTTGTACCGGCGGATAGGTTTCTTCCGGTTTTAGTTTATTTGCATCTTCATAAAAAGGTAAAGCTTCACTATATTTCTGCTCTTTATAAAACTCGTCCGCCTTTATAATTGCTAAGTTATACGCTTTCTCCAGTTGATCTAAAGTCGCTAAAATAGTTTCAATATCAGTAATTCTTGCTTTCGGATATTCTTCATTTTTCTTAAGTTTCAATGCCTCTTTATAATTGGCTATCGCAAGAATATAACTCTCAATTTTAAAATTCTGATCACCTTCCTCAATTGCTTTATGATAAGCAAGATCCAAAGCATTCATTTGTTTAATAATCGCATCAATCTCTTCAATTTTTTGCTTAGGATAAGCTTCTTCAGGTTTATAGGTCAACGCCAAACCATAATATTCCTTAGCATTTTCATATTTAGCAAGTTTGAAACTTGCATCGGCTCTTAAAACAGCCTCTCGATAATTCTGCTCTTTGTCTTTCATCTTAGATAACAAGGCATCAATTTTATTGATCTGCGAAGGCGGATATTCAGCTAAAGGCTTTATTTCTTTTGCTAATACGTAAATTTTACGGGCATTGCCATATTTATTCAAATTAAATATACTGTCTGCAGATATTATCAGACGATTGTACTTAGCTTCCAGTTCGGTCTGCGAATCAAGTATTTGATCTATTTTTCCTATTTGTTCGGGAGGATATTTTTCCGACGGTTTAAGCTCTTTGGCTTGAACATAAACTCCACGAGCAAAGCTCAATTCATTCAAATAAAATGCACTGTCTGCCGATTTAATAAGCATTTTATATTGAGTATCTGCTTCTTTCTGTACTCCAAAAATTTTATTGATTTTATCTATTTGTTGTGGTGGATAGACTTCATTTGGTTTCAATTTAGCCGCTTGTGTGTATTGTGTAAGAGCCAGTTTATATGCCTTTTCCAGAAACAATTTATCTGCAGAAACAATCAATTCATTATACCGATTATTTGTCTCGCGAATATCTTTTTGCTCAACAATCGTGTTTATATCTTCGATTTTATACAATGGATATTGTTCATCCGGCTTTATTTTATTTGCTTCCAAATAAGCTTTTCGAGCTTCTGAAAACGACTGGCTTTCAAAATAAGCATCTGCTTTATAAACGGCTTTATTATATGCTGCTACCAATTCATTTTGAGCGACTAAGAACTTTTTAGCTTCTTCCAATTTCTTTCTAGGATAGTCTTCACTTTCTTTCAGGACAATCACTTTTTCATAAAAAGGAATTGCTTCTTCCCATAATTTAACATCGAACAAACTATCTGCTTTCAATAAATTAAGCTGATAAACTTTTTCCTCTGAATCTTGAAGAACTAATATTTTGTCAATTTCAGCAATTCTTTCCTTCACATAAGCCTCGTTCGGTTTCAAGTTTTTGGCTTTATAATAATCAAACAAAGCATCGTTGAGTTTCCCATTTGTAAATTTTAAATCACCGGCATCAACAAATTTATTGTATTCATTATTCAATTTTACAATAGACTCAATATCAGCTATTTTATTATTTGCAAAATGCTTATCAGTATACATTTTTGCCGCTTTTTGATACGTGTTTATCGCCAAATCATATTCTTCTGCTTGCGAATAAGCATCTGCATCTTTTAATAAAGCTTCGTATTCCTTTGCTTTCTTTTCTTCAGCAAGTATTTGTTGACATTCATTTTTCAGTTGCTCAGCACGTTCATTTATAGCTTTAAATTTCGCTTGATCTACTATAAACTCTTTGTTGGAAGTCTGATAAACAACTGAAGCACAAGGCTTATCGAAAAGGGATAAATCAATAGAACAAACCGGGAATAATTCAATAGATAAATCTACCTCAAATTCAGCATTTAAATCTTCATTATCAGGAAGATGAGTATCAATCGTAACTATTTTATGTATATAACCTTCTTTTTTAAAATTTAGGCTATAATTGCTGTTTAATTTTAACTTTAGTTTATGTTTTCCATTGTTTGAAAAGGCAATTTCTTCTAATTTTTCGTTCTCAGTAATTTGGACAAAAACATTGCTTAACTCAATTCCATTTTCAGAAACATTGCATAGAATATCGAGAGAACCCGAAGCAAGTATTTTATTTATTTTTTGAATTTGATTTTGCGGATATTCTTTATCTGGTTTTAGATTTAAGGCTTTGATATATAAATCATAGGCTTGCTCATACTTTTTACTGTTAAACAGCTGATCTGCAGAAGCTATCTTCGCATCATATTTCTTATTGATTTTATCCAAATCAGTAGTTCTCCGTTTATTTGCTTCGTCTAGTTTATCCAACATATTTTTTGGATAGGCTTTTTTCGGCCAAATTTTTAAGGCCTCTTGATATGCTTTTTTCGCATCCTCCAAAGCCAGAGATATATAATAAGCATCAGCTTTTTCAAGGGCTTTATTATAAGCATCTTCAATTTTTATTGCCTCTTTAACCAGAGTCAGTTGTTCTTTAACAAGACTATCATTCTCAAATAAAGTTTCCGCTTCCAGATAATTTTTCAAAGCATTTTGAAACCTATTTAATTTCATTTGCTCCTTGGCTTCCGAAACCAATCGATTAAACTCTTCCAATCTTGCATTTTGCTGTTT
>JAGGUP010000149.1 GCA_021158405.1 Bacteroidales bacterium | reverse complement strand
TAGATGATAAAGAATGTGCTTTTGTTTATTTTGAGAATAAAATTGCCCTTTGTGCTATAGAAAAGGCCTTTCGCGAAAAGAAAATTCCAAATATTAAACCCATTTCTTGCTCTTTATATCCTATTCGGATAACAGAATATAAAGATTTTGAAGCCATAAATTATCACTACTGGAACATATGTGATTTAGCTCGTGTAAAAGGGGAGAAAGAAAAAATAGCCGTTTACCAATTTCTTAAAGAACCATTGATTCGGAAGTATGGAGCAGAATGGTATAAAACTTTGGAAGAAGAAGTAAATTCAGGACGTTATGATGAGGTTTTAAACCAATAAATTAGTCTTTTAAATGTTTTAAAAGTGCCTCTACATTGGTCTTGCTATTTCCAATAAATATTTTATTTCCATCCAGAATAACAGGGCGTTTTAGAAAAGTATATTCACTTAGAATCAGATTTTTATAATCGTTTTCTACTAAAACCTTGTCTTTTAGTCCCAAGCTTTTGTATTTCTGGCTGCGTCGACTGAATAAAGCTTCATAAGATCCGGCAAGTTTGTACATTTGATTTAGTTCCTCCTCAGTAATTGGCGATGTTTTAATATCTTTAAGTTCAAAACCTAGCTTGGTAATATTGGCTTGTTTTAGAATTTTTCTGCTTGTATCACATGTGGAGAGGGTATATACTTTTTTCATAATTTAAAGACTTGTAATCAGTGCAATTCACGCACCGACAATAATGTTTTCCAAAAATAGAAAACTCCACCTAAAATTAGCACTTAACAGAGGTTATTTTTAAATAAGCTTTGAGAAAGTAAAAAAGCTGACTAAAATCGTTTTTTTTATTGATTTAAATTTAACTATTTATATTTAGTCCAAATAAAAATATTTTTATATCTTTATGCCCACAAAATTGCTATAAAATCGTGAGCATAGTTTATAATGAATTTATTGCTAACCATACTTTAACCAAAAAGAGCGTTAAATTCAATAATTAAAAGTGAATGAAAAGCACGAGCACAAAAGAGACCTATGAAGCTGTAAAAAAAGTCTTTACAGAATTTTTACAAAAAAATGGTCAACGGAAAACACCTGAGCGCTATACTATTCTAAAGGAGATCTACAATACCGATGGTCATTTCGATATTGAAATGCTTTATGTAATCATGAAAAACAATAAGTATAGAGTGAGCAGAGCAACTCTATACAATACGATGGAACTTCTGTTAGAGTGCGGTTTGGTTACCAAGCATCAATTTGGAAATAATTGTGCTCAGTTTGAAAAATCATTTAAATTTAGTCAGCACGATCATTTTATTTGCCTCGACGACGGTTCTGTTTTAGAATTTTGCGACCCACGTTTGCAAGAGATTAAAAATTCAGTCGAAAAATTATTGGGGGTTTCTATTAACAGTCATTCCCTTACTTTTTATGGAAGCTGCAATACAAAAAAGTCGGCTGCTGCAAGAGTATCAACTGTTAAACATCACTAATTAAAATTGACGATTTAGCCTGTATTTTTCTAAATATTAAGGTGAATCCACCCCGTTTATTATTCTTATCTTTGTGGCGCTTTTTGAGGCAGTTTTTGCCTATAAAGAGTAAGTTGTTTCTTGATAAAAATGCCTTTTAAGGCGAAATAAATGTACACATGAAGGTTGATGTTCTTTTAGGTTTGCAATGGGGTGATGAGGGAAAAGGAAAAATAGTCGATGTTTTTACTCCCAAATACGATATTATTGCAAGATTTCAAGGAGGCCCCAATGCTGGTCATACACTTGAATTTAATGGTCAAAAACATGTTTTACACACAATACCTTCAGGTATATTCCATCCTCAAACAAAAAATTTGATTGGGAATGGGGTGATTATCGACCCCTACATATTTAAGCAGGAAATTGAAAAATTGTATGCCAGTGGAATTGATCCAAAGGTCAATCTATATGTCTCAAAAAAAGCGCATTTAATTTTACCCACTCACCGTTTATTGGATGCTGTTTATGAGAATTCACTGGAAGGAAAAAAAATCGGATCTACATTAAAAGGAATAGGGCCGACTTATACAGATAAAGTTAATCGTTCAGGACTTCGTGTAGGTGATGCTTCACTTGAAAATTTCGAGAAAAAATACAATGCAAAAAAAGAAAATCATTTACAAATTGCTGAGGAATATAATTTCGATTTAAATGATTTTACTATCGATGGGAAAACCTTTGATGAATATGAAAAATGCTGGTTAGAATCGCTTGAAACATTAAAGTTAATGAAGCTTGTGGATAGCGAACATTTTATTAACTCGGCACTTAAAAAAGGAGAAACTGTTCTCGCAGAAGGTGCTCAGGGAACTATGCTTGATATTGATTTTGGCAGCTATCCTTTTGTCACTTCATCCAATACTATTGTTAGTGGAGTTTGCTCCGGATTAGGAGTTGCACCACAAAAAATAGGACGCGTTTTCGGCGTCTTTAAGGGTTATTGTACACGTGTTGGAAATGGCCCCTTTCCTACAGAATTATTTGATGAAATTGGTGAGGAATTGCGAATAGCTGGTCATGAATTTGGATCTACTACTGGTCGCCCACGCCGATGTGGCTGGCTTGATCTGCCTGCGCTTAAATATGCCATTATGCTAAATGGAGTAACGGATTTAATCATTACTAAATCGGATGTAATGGATGAATTTGAAACTATTCAAGTGTGTAATGAATACAAATATGGAGAGCAAAAAATCGATTATTTCCCTTATGAAATAAACGATCCTAAATTGCAACCAATTTTCAAGCCTATTGAAGGGTGGAAAACAAATATTGCTGGCTTTAGAAAAGTGCATGAATTGCCAAAAAACCTTATGGACTATATTAGCTACATTGAACATCAGGTAGCAGTTCCTGTTTCAATTATTTCTGTCGGTCCTGATCGAAATCAAACGATTTTTCGTTTTTAGTAATAGTTTGTAAAAAGTTGGAATTTTGTAACTTTGCGCTCCGTAAAGGGTATAAACACAGAGTTTTTATTTGCTTGCAATTTATTTTTGAAAGAAACTTATGAAAAAAATAAAGCATATAATCGAAATTGAAGAATACCAAAGTTTCGATGAATTAGAATCACAAGACTTCAAATTGTTGGAGAAAGCGCAGTTAGCCTGTAAATCGGCTTATGCTCCCTATTCTCAATTTCGAGTTGGAGCTTCGGTATTGCTCGAAAATGGAGTTATCGTTAGCGGTAATAATCAAGAAAATGCTGCCTATCCTTCAGGTCTTTGTGCGGAAAGAGTCGCAATGTATTATGCATCTGCAAATTACCCCAATATTCCGATGTTGGCTATTGCGATTGCAGTTGAATCGGATGAAGTGAAATTTACAAAACCATTAGCACCATGTGGCTCTTGTCGTCAAGTGATGGCCGAATATGAGCATTTATATCAATTGAAAATGCGCGTTATTTTATCCGAACCTGAAGGAAGAGTTCAAATAATAAATGGTGTATCTGATTTACTTCCGTTTACGTTTAATGCTACAGAACTGAAGGGTTTATAGATTATAGATAAATTATCTTTATTGCTTCGAAGTCAGTTTATACTTATTTAAGAAAACGTTTTTGATATTGAAAATGTTTTAGTTTTATTGATTTAATAGCAGGTATAAAGCAGAAAAATTCTTTTCTTTGTTAAAAAAAATATTTATGAAAAAAATACTCTATTTAGTTGTTCTATTAATTGTTTTTACAAGCTGTAAAAACAATTCTAATAATACGAATCAAGAAGCCGAAAATGGCGAAAAATATGAAAATTTTAAAGTTAAAGAAACCTTACTAGCTGCTGGTTATACTTACATTCTTGGTGAGCAAAATGACTCGTTAAAATGGTTTGCTGTTTCTCAACAAGAGATTAATGAAGGAGAAGTTTTTTACTATGTTGACCCTTTAGTAATGAAGGATTTTTACAGCAAAGAACTTGATCGTCCTTTTGATGAGATAACATTTCTAATGCAAATTTCTAAAGATCCAAAGACTTTTGAAAAACCAGCAATGGAAAATTCTCAAAAACCTAGTGGGAAAATTACAACCGATCAGTTGGACTTAGGCATTGACATTCCTGAAGGTGCAATTAGCATTGCTCAATTATATGAAAACATGAAGCAATACAAAGGACAAAAAGTTAGAGTAAAAGGTCAAGTAGTGAAATTTTCCGCTGAAATTATGAACACGAATTGGATTCATTTACAAGACGGAACTTCTTTTGATGGTAAATACGATTTAACAATAACTTCTGATGAAACTGTAAATGTTGGTGATATTGTTACTTTTGAGGGAGTAATCTCAATAGACAAGGATTTTGGCTACGGATATTTTTATGAAGTTTTATTAGAAGAAACAGTAGTTATTAAATAAGCATGCTTAAAAAGGTATAAGATGCAAAAATTAAAAATCGGTTTTTTAGCTTTGGCTATTGTAGCTTTGGCTGCTTTTAAATCAGACAAACCGGCTTACCGTCTTTATTCAAAAGACGGTAAATCCGTTAAGTTCAAAAAAATGGTAGACGCTTTGCAAGATGCGGATATTGTTTTTTTTGGAGAATTGCATAATAATCCAATAGCGCATTGGCTTCAACTGGAAATTACTAAGGAATTATTTGTTGCTAAAACAAAAAACTTGGTGCTTGGAGCCGAAATGTTTGAAACCGATAATCAGTTATTGATTGACGAATATTTTAATGGCGATATTAAACAATCAAGCTTTGAAAGCGAAGCTCGATTGTGGCCTAATTATAAGACTGATTATAAACCCTTATTGGAACTTGCAAAAGACAGCGGATTGAGGTTTATTGCAACAAATATTCCACGACGCTATGCTTCTCTTGTCAATAAAAAGGGTTTTGAAGGTTTGGATAGCTTATCAACTCGTGCAAGAGAATACATTGCTCATCTCCCAATACAATATGATGGCGAACTGTCTGCTTACAAAAATATTCTGGAGATGATGAAAGACATGCCTCATGTCAATCCAAATATACCCAAGGCTCAGGCTATAAAAGATGCAACAATGGCTGAGTTTATTCTTAAAAACTGGTCAGAAGGACAATTATTTTTGCATTATAACGGTTCCTATCATTCAGATAATTTCCAAAGTATTATTTGGTATTTGCAACAAGCAAAAACCGATCTAAAAATACAAACAATTAGTTGTGTAGAGCAGGTTAATATAGATTCTTTGGATAGTACAAATATAAATGTTGCGAATTTTATTATCGCGGTTCCGGAGAATATGACTAAAACCTATTAAGTAGTAATTATACTTGCTTTATTTTCTGCTAAAACTTACCCAGAATGCCATACCAATAATGATTGTTCCTCCAAGCAATACATTCCAGCTTGGAATTTCATCAAGTAGAAAAAAGGCAAATGCAATTCCATATACAGGCTCCATATTGGCAATTATGCTGGCTTTGTGCACTTTAATTTTGCTTAATCCTGTGATAAATAAGGTGTGAGCCACTGCCGTAAAAATGCCACCAAGCATAATCAGTTGGCCTATTCCTGTCCAATTTAAATTAAATTCTACGAAAAAAAGGACTGGAATTAAAATCAAAGTTGCACTAATATCTTGATAAAAAGCGACTATACTGCCGCTATACGTTTGTGCTTGTTTTCGGTTTAAAAGTGAAATAATAGCAAAGGCTAAGCCTGAAATTATGGCCCAAAACAAGCCCAGCGTAATTTGGTTTTCAAAGCTGAATTCAGGTAAAATAATATAAATTCCAATCACACTTAAAAAGGCGGGGATCAAGTTTTTATAGCAAAATTTCTCTTTGAAAAACAAAGCTTCGAGCAGAGCGCTGAAGATTGAAAAAGTAGAAACACCCAAAATTCCTATGGCAACACTAGAAATTTGAATCGAATAAAAAAAAGTAAACCAATGAAAAGCCAATAAAGATCCAGCTAAAAACAAGGTGAAATAATCGACTTTCTTGTTTAAACGGAAAGATTTTTTGGAGTACAGCAGATAGATTAGTAGGAAAAAGGCAGCAAAAAACACGCGTCCAAAAACAATAATGGCAGCAGGTAAATCAACCCATTTCCCAAACAAGCCTGCAAATCCGAATAATAAAACTGCGAGATGGATAGCCCAAATGCTTTTGTTTTTTGTCTTCATATTATTGGTAAATTACGACACAAATATGGTGAAGAATACAGGATATTGGAGTAGTTTTGTAAAAAAAGCTTGAGAAAAATTCTTCTTATCCGGTTTAGTTCTATTGGCGATTTGGTTTTAACATCGCCAGTTATCCGCACATTGAGTAAGCAAATGCCGGATACAGAGCTACATTTTTTAACCAAAAGACGCTTTGTTGGGATTCTTGAGAACAATCCTTATTTAGTCAAAATATACAGTTTTGAAGAAAATCTTCAAGAGGTAATTCCTGAGTTAAAGCAAGAAAAATTCGATTTAATTATAGACTTACATAAAAACTTACGAAGCTATATAGTGAGATGGAAACTAGGCATTAAAAGCATTAGTTTTAATAAATTGAATATAGAAAAGTGGCTTATGGTGCGATTAAAAATAAATTGCTTGCCACAAAAACATATCGTCGATCGCTATTTTGATTCGTTGAAGATTTTAGGCATTCAAAATGATTTGGCCGGACTGGATTATTTTGAAGGGGAAAAAAATGTAAAAATCAAAGAAAGCTTACCTAAAGCTTTTCAAAAAGAATATGTTGTATTTGCCTTGGCGGGCACTTATTTCACAAAAAAAATTCCCTATGAGAAGTGGCAGGAAATGGCTAAACTTTCTCCTTTACCTATTGTTCTTTTAGGAGGACAAGGTGAAAATGAATTGGGAGATAATCTTCTGAAGGAAACTTTAAAAGTTCCTGTTTATAGTGCTTGTGGAGATTATGATTTAAATCAATCAGCCGCCGTTATCCGACATACTGAGTTGGTGGTAACGGGTGATACCGGATTGATGCATATAGCGGCAGCCTATCAAAAGAAGATCGTTTCGCTCTGGGGAAATACCATTCCCGAGTTTGGGATGTCTCCCTATATTCCTCAAAAAAAGGAGAATATTACGATTCTAGAGAATAAAAATTTAAAATGTCGACCTTGCAGTAAACTGGGTTATAACAAATGTCCAAAAGGTCATTTTGATTGTATGATGCAATTAGATGTTTCTAATGTATTTCGCCAAATATAAGAAAAGGATTTCCGGAAATTTCTTCTGCAATAGTGGTGCTTGGGCCGTGACCAGGATATACTTTATAATCGCCATCCAAAACAAAAAGCTTATTATGAATACTATCCAGCAGCAAGTCTAAATCTCCGGTAGGCAAATCGGTTCGGCCAATACTTTCTCGAAACAGCACATCGCCTGTTATTACAAAATGATCGCTATCTGAAACAAAGCATAAACTTCCATTGGCATGACCAGGAGTATTTAAAATACGCAATTCGTTATTGCCGAATTTAATAATGTCAAGTTCTGTAATTTCTAGGGTAGGAGCTTCAATTTCTGAAATTTGCACACCATAAACTGACGCTTGTTTAGCTGCACCTTTAATGAATTGCAAACCTGCTGGATGAGCGGCATATTCCAAGCCGTACTCTTTTTTAAGGTATCCAACTCCAAAACAATGATCAAAATGCAAATGTGTATTGTAAACGCCAACTAATTTCAAATTATTATTATTTACATAAGCATCAAACTTTGCTTCTTCTTGTGGTGCTGCAAAAGAAGGATCAATTACTATGGCTTCACCACTTTCGTCGCTGAGTATATATGTGTTTGTTTGAAAGGGATTGTAAGCAAAAGATTTTATTTTTAACATAATTATTTCGTTTAAGTCTGCAAATATAGGGAATTCAGATGCTCAGTCTTTATAGGGAATTTAAAAATTTAGATTAACCAATACTTTCCCTTTCCTTATAAAATACTTTTCTTTTATTTATTCTAAATAATGTCATACGCGTACAACTGATTCGTAAAAAAAACATTAGTTTAGCACCTTTTATCAAAAAAAACTAGTGAATATGGGGAAACAATTTTCCTGCATCTAAAACATTTAACATTTTACTGATTGCCAATTAAAATAATAAATATAAACAACAAAAACTATTAAAATGAACCCATACTTTTTTCAAGCTGAGTCTAACAAATCATTTGAAGCCGTTATTAACGATTTAAAAAAAGCTGTCGAGAATCACGAATTTTCTGTACTTTCTATCATCGATATGCAAAAGAAATTTCAATCCATTGGCAAAGAAAGCAAAGGCCTTAGTATAGTCCAGTTATGCAATGCGGAAATGTCATATCATGCAATTTCAATGAGTAAAAACATGTCTTGCATGATGCCAAAAGATATCAATGTTTACGAAGACGACAACAATAAAGTTCAACTCGTATTTATGCGTGCAAATACAGATATCCTTGAAGGTGCTTTCCCTAATATGAATATTTCTGAACTTTCAGCAAAGGTTGGACATATCTTAGAAGCGATTATCGAAGAAGCTATATAATCTTTTAATAGTATCATTTTTCTTAAATCATAATAGTCCTTTAGGATTTAATTATTGCTCATTTCTGATATTTTATCTTCGGTGATTTTAAAAACAAAGATTCATCCCTAAAATTGATTAATCATTTTTTCTATGGGGCGCGGAAGTGGTAATTTTGTTATCTCGGCCAATGAATATTTTAAAAAATCAGGTTTAAGTTCAAAGTTATTGGCTACTAAAATAAAAAAACGCAAATGAATTTTTTGATGTGATAACATATGGATTTGGGTTGGAAGTATTTTATTAATTGTAAAGTGCTGAAATTTAAAAAGTGTTGATAGGGAAGACGAACTAAGAAGCTCCTTTTCCGAAATTTCTTTCTCCGTTTCGATTAAAGGAAAATCATAAAGATTTTGCCATATATCTCTTTCACTGCGTTTCTTAAGCACAAATTTATTGCTACTATCCTGCAGAATAAAATAATTGAAATAACGGTTTCTAACTTTTGTCTTTCCTTTTTTTACAGGAAATGAGTTTATTTTTTTCATCGCAAAAGCCTTACAAGAATCTACCAATACGCATGTGCTGCAATCCGGATTTTTAGGTTTGCATTGCAAGGCGCCAAATTCCATGATCGCTTGATTATAGATACTTGGATTCTGTTTGTCGAGCAATTCACTAGCGAGTTTTTTAAAATATTTTTGTCCAATTAAAGTATCAATAGGTTTGGAAATTGAAAAATAGCGGGATAGAAATCGGTATACATTGCCATCAACAACAGCATAGGGCAGACCAAAAGCGTGAGATGCAATCGCAGAAGCTGTATAATCTCCAACGCCTTTTAGTTTTAAAAGTAAAGAATAATTATCTGGAAAAACTCCCTTATAATCGTTCGTGATTGTTTGAGCGGTTTTGTGTAGGTTTCGGGCTCGGGAATAATATCCTAAACCCTGCCAGAGTCTCAAAACTTCTTGTTCTTCAGCCTTTGCCAAATCTTCTACTGCTGGAAATTTTTCTATAAAGCAATTATAGTAAGACTTTCCTTGATCAATGCGTGTCTGTTGAAGGATGATCTCTGACAACCAAATTTTGTATGGGTCGGAAGTATGACGCCAAGGTAAATCCCGATGATGGTCTTGATACCAATTGACTAATAGTTGTGATATGAGCATAATAAGTTTAAAACAATTATAGGTGAGCGAATTAGATATAAAAAAAGAATAAAAATACTTTTCTTGTACAAAAAAATATATATCTTTGCATCCCATACAAATTTAAAGAAATAATTTAAAAATGATATTATCATGACAAAAGCAGAAATTGTAGCTGATATTGCAAACAAAACTGGAATTGAAAAAGCTTCCGTTCAAAAAACCGTTGAAGCATTTATGGAAGCCATTAAAGTCTCTATGGCTGGTGGAGAGAATGTTTATTTAAGAGGTTTCGGTAGTTTTACTATTAAGAAAAGAGCAGAAAAAACTGGAAGAAATATTTCTAAGAATACTACTATTATTATTCCCGCACACAATATTCCAGCTTTCAAACCTGCAAAGACCTTTGTTAATGAGGTTAAAACTAACGTTAAGTAACAGTTAAAGAGTAAACAAAATGCCAAGCGGAAAAAAGAAAAAAAGACATAAGATGTCTACGCATAAGCGTAAGAAACGTCTTAGGAAAAACAGGCATAAAAAGAAATAATTAGATTTATGCATAATGAGATTTGTTATGTGACTTAAGTTGCATAACAGATCTTATTTTATTATAAATCAGATTTAGTTGGCTTATGCCGCCGACGCTTCAAAACAAACTTCCTTCCTTGTTATCTTCCGGCACTTAAAAGTTAAGTGCTTACTTTATGTACCTAAAAAATAACTAATGTGGACAAAGAATTAATTATCGATTCTCGCTCCTCGGAAGTAGAAATTGCTTTATTAGAAGAAGGTCAACTTGTTGAAATTCATCAAGATAAAAATAGCAACAACTATAGTGTTGGTGATATTTATTTAGGTAGAGTACGAAAATTAATGCCTGGTTTAAACGCGGCATTTGTGGATGTTGGATATGAACGCGATGCTTTTTTGCACTACCTGGATTTAGGTGCTCAAGTACGCTCTCTCGACAAATTCACACGCCAGAGTTTAAACGGTAAAAAAGAAAAAATTGATATTTCCAGCTTTGAGTTGGAGAAAGATATTGAAAAAACCGGCAAAATAACCGAGGTTTTAAAAACCAACCAGCAAGTATTAGTGCAGGTGGCTAAAGAACCCATATCTTCCAAAGGACCTCGCATCTCAACCGAGATTTCTTTCGCCGGTCGATACATCGTACTACTGCCTTTTTCTAATAAAATATCGGTTTCTCAAAAAATTAAGAGCAGCGACGAACGAAAAAGATTAAAACGACTAGTCAGCAGTATTAAACCTCAAAATTTTGGGGTTATTATTCGGACAGTGGCCGAAGGCAAAAAAGTGGCCGAATTGCATGCTGATTTAAGTCATTTATTAGAACGCTGGGATCAAGTTTCCGGCAAATTACTTAAGGCAAAAGCTCCCATAAAAGTGGTGAGTGAGCTGGATCGTACTTCAACGATATTAAGAGATTTATTGAGCGAATCGTTCAATCATATTTATGTAAGTGATCCTGATTTAACAAGTGAAATAAAGACGTTTATTGGCGGATTTGCCCCCGATAAAATAAATATTGTTAAAGAATACAAAGGGGGTAAGCCTATTTTCGAATACTTTGGAGTCGATAAACAGATAAAAAATTCATTTGGTAAAATTGTTACCATTAAAAGTGGAATATATTTGATTATCGAACATACCGAAGCACTTCATGTGATTGATGTGAATAGTGGTCATCGTGTTAATAAGGAAAAATCGCAGGAAGAGAATGCACTTAGTGTAAATCTTGAATCTGCTACCGAGATAGCACGTCAGCTTCGTCTGCGCGATATGGGAGGTATTATTGTGATTGACTTTATTGATATGGGTCAGGCACAAAATCGTCGAAAACTCTATCAACATATGAAAGATGTGATGGCGAATGATCGTGCGAAACATACTGTTTTGCCTCCTACTAAGTTTGGCTTAATTCAAATTACACGTCAGCGTGTTAGACCCGAAATGAATATTTCCATTTTGGAAAAATGTCCTGTTTGTGGTGGAAGCGGTGAAATAACACCTAGTTCTTTATTAGTTGATGAGATTTATAACAAAATTAGCTATTTAATTCAAGAGCAAAACGAAAGCGGACTTACTTTAACGGTTCATCCTTATGTTTATGCCTATCTGAAAAAGGGATTTATTTCACAACAGAAAAAATGGTTTTTCGAATTTAAACGTTGGATAAAAGTAAAAGAAAGTTCATCCTTTCACTTTTTAGAATATAGATTCTATAATAAATCAGGAGAAGAAATTAAACTTTAAGTTTAAAAATAGCGGAGAAAGCAATAATTATAACCTTTTGCTACACTTTCTGTTGATCGTGTTGCTGATTTTGGGTTTTGGTTATTGCTTTTTTATTTTTCTATTTGAAATCTATTAAAACATTAACGCAAGCATAGAACCCACAAAGAGTACAATATAAAGCACAATTACCACGATCAACATAATCCCAATAAACGTATAATGCTTTTTTAAGAAACGAAAGGAGTTGTTTAAACTTTCCTCATTTTCAGCTTTATACGCTTTTATAAATCCATGTGAAAATTGAAATAAATAAAATATGGGAAAGAAATAAATCACAGCAATTGCTATGTAAATTGCAGCAATTAAGCCGCCGGATAATGTTGCAGTTGATGAGGCAATATCCATTTTATCGTTGAGCATGGATAGGATAGGACCAATAAAGATTCCAACAATAACTAAAAATGTGAGTAAAATAAAGCCCAAGATGGAAATAAATCTTGCCCATCTGGCAGCATCATATACCCAATTTAAACTTGTTTTTGAAAGTGTAAGGTTTTCCATGAGCTGTCTTTAGATTATATTCGTTTCACGAAAATAATCTATTAAATGGGAAAAACAAAAAAAGCCGTTTCAAAATTTTGAAACGGCTTTAATCAAAAGAGATTACTTATTTCTTGGCAGCGGCATCAATACTGGCAATCATAGCAATATCAACAATTTCCTCTACGGAACTGCTTAATTGTAATACATGGACTGATTTTTTGAATCCATTAAGAATTGGCCCAACTACTTTGAAATCTGTTGTAGATTGCATCATCTTATAAGCAATATTTCCAGAGGATAGGTTTGGAAAAATCAAGGTATTAGCACCTTTATCGGCTAATTTTGAAAAGGGAAATTTACGTTTAAGTAAATCATGATTCATAGCAAAATTAGCTTGAATTTCACCATCGACAATTAAATCGGGATAATGTTCGTGCAGGTAAGCGGCAACAGCTCTCATATTATTGGGTGAATAACCTTGGTTTGCACCAAAGTTAGAATAAGATAATAAAGCAATGCGGGGTTCAATACCAAAATTACGAATCGATGCAGCTGTTTGTAAAGTAATTTCAATCAATTGCTCTACACTTGGATTTTTATTAACTGTAGTATCAGCAAGGAAAAGAGGTCCGTTTTTGGTTAGGAAAATATACATTCCTGAGACTAGCTTTGCATTATCGGCTTTGCCAATAACTTGTAAGTTTGGACGAATAGCATCCGGATAGCTTTTGGTGTGTCCTGTGACTACTCCATCGGCTTTACCTGTTTCAACCATTGCAGGAGCAAAATAGTCGCGACCGCGCATTTTGTTTACGGCATCTGTATAGGTCAGCCCTTTACGATTACGTTTTTCGTATAATAACTGAGCAAATTCTTTAACGAGCTCTTTTTGTCCTTCAGCTTTAGGATCGATAATTTCAACACCGTCAATGAGTAAATTATTTTCTTTTGCGATGTCTAAAATTACTTTTTTATTCCCCAATAAAATTGGAATAGCCAGTTTTTCGTTTAGTATAATTTCTGTTGCTTTGAGAATTTTATAGTCTTCGGCATTAGCAAATACAATTCGTTTCGGATTTTGAATGGCTTTAGCTTTAATTTGTCTCAACAAAGGATTTCCAATACTTAAACGTTTGCGTAAAGATTCTTTGTAAGCATCCCAGTCTTTTATTGGTCTTAGAGCAATTCCTGAATCCATAGCTGCTTTGGCAACAGCCGGAGCAACAGTAGTTATCAATCTAGGATCATTGGGTTTTGGAATCAAATAGGTTAAGCCAAAAGTTAAATTTCCTGTATCAAAAGCCTGATTAACTTCTTCAGGAACTGGCTCTTTTGCTAAATTAGCCAGTGCATGCGCCGCTGCTAATTTCATCTCTTCATTAATACCGGTAGCTCTAACATCAAGTGCGCCTCTAAAGATGAAGGGAAATCCTAAGACATTGTTAATCTGATTAGGATAATCTGAACGTCCGGTGGCTATAACTACATCATCACGTGTAGCTTTAGCATCTTCATAAGTGATTTCAGGATTTGGGTTAGCTAATGCAAAAACAATAGGATTATCATTCATTGTTTTAAGCATTTCTGGTTTTAAAACGCCTCCAATAGATAAACCTAGAAATAAATCGGCACCAACAATAGCATCGGCCAAAGTGTTGAGGTCTTTGTCTGTAGCAAACTCTGCTTTTTCTGTGCTTAAGCTTGGACGGTCTTTACGAATTACACCGCGACTATCGCACATTACAATATTATCAGGACTTACACCCAGTTTTTTATAAAGACGAGTACAAGAAATTGCAGAGGCGCCAGCACCATTTACCACTACTTTTATTTTGGAAATATCTTTCTTTAAAACATCAACAGCATTCAACAATCCAGCCGAAGAAATGATGGCAGTACCATGCTGGTCGTCGTGCATTAAAGGAATGTTCAATTCTTCTTTTAATCTGCGCTCTATTTCGAAACATTCCGGAGCTTTAATGTCTTCCAAGTTAATTCCTCCAAATGTAGGAGCAATCATTTTTACTGTTTCAATAAATTTGTCAATATCTTTAGTATCTACTTCAATATCAAAAACATCAATATCGGCATAAATTTTAAATAACAAGCCTTTTCCTTCCATAACAGGTTTCCCGGCTTGTGTTCCAATATCGCCAAGTCCTAAAACGGCTGTTCCGTTCGAAATAACGGCGACTAAATTTCCTATTGCGGTATATTTATATACATCCTCAGGATTCTTTTCAATTTCTAAACAAGGTTCTGCAACCCCTGGAGAATACGCAAGTGATAAATCTCGTATTGTTGAATGGGATGTGGTAGGAATGACTTCGATTTTTCCCGGTCTGCCTTCACTATGATACTTGAGAGCATCTCTTTTAAATAAATTATCCATGTTGAATGTTTTAGAGTGGAATTGTTTTTTACAAATATACATACTTTAAATTATAAGCTGATAATGAATGTGAATTTTATAACGCTATTTTTGTAAGTAATAGATCAGCTTTTTTTGAACCTTTGATATGATTTTTATAAATTTTGATACTTATTTATCTGCTCTGTTGATATTTAAGGTATAGTAACTTTGGTTATTTAATTTAAAAAGCTTTTGAACAATTGAATCTTAATTGTATGCCGAATTCCAAGGTAAATTCAATTATATAATTCGTATTTTTACTGCATAAAGAACGAATTAAACTAAGAAGGATGTACGAATATTTAAATGGAAAACTAATTGAAAAAAATCCCGCTTTTGTCATTATCGACTGCCAGGGAGTAGGCTATTTTGTAAATATTTCTCTCAATACCTATACGGCTTTACCCGATAAAGAGAACTGCAAATTATTTATACATTTTATTGTTCGTGAAGATGCACAGATATTATATGGTTTTGTCGATGATTTTGAGCGCAATGTATTTCGTAATCTGCTCAATGTTTCTGGTGTTGGCGCTTCTACAGCAAGAATGATTTTATCGACTTTAACAGCTAATGAGGTGATTGATGCCATTGCCAAAGGAGATGTTGATATACTTAAATCGGTTAAGGGTATTGGTTTAAAATCTGCACAACGCATCATTATCGATTTAAAAGGAAAGCTGGTGATGAGTGGTGAGGAGAGTAGTATTTTGTCTTTTTCACACAATAGCTTGAAAGAAGAAGCGTTATCTGGACTAGTGGTTTTAGGTTTCAGCAAAGCGATGGCAGAAAAGGGAATAGAGAAAGTACTGAAGGCTCATCCTGAAATGGAACGTGTTGAACAATTGATTAAAGAAGTGCTGAAATTAATGTAGTTTTTTAAACAAATGTCCGTTAAAAAAAGCAGTATATTTTGAGATTAAAGAATAGAACATCGATACATACGTTTGTTTTTCTTTTTGTTTTTTTTCAGGTTTTTAGTCCTTTATTAAAGGCAGAAACGCTCGCAAAAAGAAAAGTAGAAATAGATTATGCGATGATTTATTTGCCTTTCGATGGCACGCCTTCAGAGCCTGATACAACTTCCCTTATTTTTCCATTGCCAGAGGATAAAAGTGTGCTGTATTTTGGCATCACTCCTCAAAGTGCTTTGTATTTAAATGATCCAAAAAACTTGCAGAATCACTTTGTTTATGATCCCATAAGTGGTCGCTATGTTTTTACAAGCAAAATGGGTGATTTAAATTATCGACCTACTCAAAAAATCGATTTAGATGAATATCGCGCTTTTGAAGCCAATCAGGCATTACACAATTATTGGAAACAAAAAGCAAGCGAAAGAATTGATGCCGGCCAGCAAGGTGGAATCCCAAAAATTCATGTAGGTGGTGAAGCTTTTGAACGCATATTTGGAAGTAACACCATCGATATTCGTCCACAGGGTTCGGCTGAATTACTTTTTGGAGTCGTAAATAATAAGCGCGAAGATCCCGCTTTAAACGTTCGTCAGCAAAGCACCACGAATTTTGATTTTCAGCAAAAAATTCAATTGAATGTATTGGCAAAGATTGGAGATAAAATTGAATTTAAAGTCAACTACAATACAGAAGCTACCTTCGATTTTGAAAATAAGCTCAAGTTAAAATACGAAGGCAAAGAAGATGAAATAATTCAATTGATTGAAGCAGGAGATGTGAATTTGCCTCTTACGAGTACGCTCATACAAGGAAGTCAGAGTTTATTTGGAGTAAAATCAAAGCTTAAATTTGGAAAAACGACTATTACATCGGTTTTCTCAGAACAAAAAAGTGAATCTTCTTCGATAACCGTTCAAGGGGGAGGACAGAAAAATAATTTTCAATTGAAGATTGATGAATATGAAGAGAACAGGCACTTTTTCCTCGCTAAATATTTTCGAACAAATTACGAGCATGCTTTAAGTGAGTTGCCAATTATTAATTCCAATATCAATATTACGAAAATTGAAGTGTGGGTGACTAATATTGGAGCGCCCCTAACTGAAAACAGGAATATTTTGGCTTTGCAAGATTTAGGCGAGAATCAAACATACAATTCTTTATTTAGTCCAAAAACAAACCTGCCTCTTCCCTACAATAATGTAAATAATTTGAAGCAGATTATAGATACCAGTCGTGTTCGCAGCATTAGTAGTATCACTTCTTATCTTCAAAGTGGGAGTCTGAATCTTGTTTCTGGAATCGATTATGAAAAAGTTGAATTAGCAAGACAACTTCGTCCATCGGAATATACTTTGAACCGAAAATTGGGTTTTATCTCGCTCAATACACGACTGAATCCTGATCAGGTATTGGCAGTTTCCTATCAATATACCGTTATTGGCGATCAAAAAATCTATCAAGTAGGTGAATTTTCTGATCAGGGAGTAAATGCTCCAAACACCTTGATCGTAAAATTGATTAAAAGTACGGCAACAAATACGCAAATCGATTTGTGGAAATTGATGATGAAGAATGTCTATAATATAGGTGCGTATCAAGTCAATAGAGAAGACTTTGCTTTTAATATTTTATATACCGGTGGTGTTGATGGAGTTCCCAAAGGCTATTTGGCAGAAGGTCCGGAAAACGTAAAAGGAGTGAATCTCATAGAAGTGATGAAGTTCGACCGTCTCGATAAACAGCTTAATCCTACTGCGGATGGAGTCTTTGATTTTATCGATCAGGCAGCTATAAATGGAGGAACTATTCAAGCTTCAAACGGACGCATCTTTTTTCCTATGCTCGAACCTTTTGGTTCGTATTTGAGAACACAATTAGCCGCGGATGCTCTAGCTGATAAATATTGCTACGACTCACTTTATACGCTAACAAAATCAGGAGCACAGCAATATCCGGCAAAAAATAAATTTCTTTTAGAAGGCTCATTCAAATCTTCTACAGGTTCAGAAATCGCCCTGAATGCTCTAAATGTTCCACAAGGATCAGTAAAAGTAACCGCGGGAGGAATTCCTTTGGTGGAGAATGTAGATTATACGGTAGATTATACACTTGGTCGTGTGCGAATTATCAATGAAGGTATTTTAAGTTCGGGAACTCCAATTAATATTTCGATGGAAAGCACTGCTGCTTTTAGCTTGCAAACCAAACGGATGATGGGAACTCACATCGATTACGACTGGAGTAGAAATTTGCATTTGGGTGGGACATTTCTCAATCTGAGTGAAAAGCCTATCACCCAAAAAACAAATATCGGAGATGATCCAATCAACAATACCATTTATGGTTTCGATGTAAGCTATCAACAAGAATCGCGGTGGATTACAAAAATGGTTGATAAACTGCCATTTATAGAAACTGATGCTCCTTCCATGATTACTTTTAATGGTGAGTTTGCTCATTTTTTACCAGGTCACTCTAGGGCTATAGGTGCAAGTGGAACTTCTTATATCGATGATTTTGAAGGAACAAAATCGACTATCGATTTAAAAATGGTTTCGCGTTGGGCGATGGCAAGTACACCTCAAGGACAAACTCAGGCTGGAATGTTTCCGGAAGCAGGAATAGGTTCCGGTTTATTGTATGGAATGAATCGAGCTAAAATAGCTTGGTATATCATTGATCCTCTTTTTTATGATCAGGGGAATCTTCGACCAGCGAATATAACAGCTCAGGAATTATCCAAAGACCCTGTAAGACAAGTTCTTGAAAAAGAAGTTTTTCCGGCAAAAGAAACCCCCAACGGATATCCAAGTAATATTCCTGTTTTTAACTTGGCATTTTATCCGGAAGAACGAGGTGTTTATAATTATGATGTAGATGGCGTGAGCGGCATTTCTTCAGGAATCGACGCTTATGGTCATCTTAAACAGCCTGCCACTCGGTGGGGAGGAATTATGCGTCAGATTGAAACCTCCGATTTTGAAGCAACAAATATCGAATATATCGAATTTTGGATGATGGATCCCTTTGGTGAAGATCCAGACAGTCGTGGTGGACAGTTGTATTTTAACTTGGGTGATGTGTCGGAAGATATTTTACGCGATTCGCGAAAAGCATACGAAAATGGATTGCCTATTTCTGAAGTGGTAAAAGATGTTGATTCAACCATTTGGGGTAGAGTTCCCGTTCTTCAATCCTTGGTAGACGCTTTTGATAATCAACCGGCATCACGCCCTTTTCAGGATGTTGGTTTTGATGGATTGTCCGATGATGCCGAACGTAACTTTTTTCAAGAAGTGTATTTGAACAAGATAAACACGCGTTACGGAGTTAGTTCGCAGGCGTTTACTCAAGCGAATGCCGACCCTTCTGCAGATAATTTTCATTATTTTCGAGGAACTGATTATGATGAAAATGATCAATACAGCAGTATTTTAGAACGATATAAAAAATACAATGGACCTGAAGGAAACAGTCCCGCTTCGGAGTTTAGTAATGAAGCCTATCCAACAATGGCAACTACTCTGCCCGATGTGGAAGATATAAACAGGGACAATACGCTTAGCGAATCCGAGCGTTATTATCAGTATGTCATCGATTTACATCCTGATAATATGGAAATCGGAAAAAACTTTATTACCGATATTCGAGAGGGAAATGGTTCTTCTGAGAAAGAAAATGGCGATCCAATTCATACTAAATGGTATCAATTCAAAGTGCCTGTTCGGAGTCCAAGCAAAGTGGTTGGAGCTATCAACGATTTTAAATCCATTCGCTTTATGCGTATGTTTATGAAAGGATTTGAGCAACCAAAAGTGCTTCGTTTTGCCACATTGGAATTGGTGAGAAGTGATTGGCGGCGTTATCGCTATGATTTATTGAGTCCGGGAGAATATGTTCCTGATGATATTCAAAGCGAAACGATATTTGATGTAGCCGCTGTAAATATTGAAGAAAATGGAAGTCGTTATCCTATTCCTTACGTTATTCCGCCGGGCATTGAGCGTGAAATAAATATCGGGACAACCAATTTACAAAGGCGAAACGAACAAGCGATGCAGATTGTAACTTGTGGGTTATTGGATGGTGATGCAAGAGCAACTTTTAAAACGGTGGATTTTGATTTCCGTCGTTATAAAAAGTTGAAAATGTTTGTTCACGCTGAAAAAATGCAGTCTGTGGACAAACTTGAAAATGGTGATCTGACCATCTTTGTTCGTTTGGGAGCCGATTTCACCGAAAATTATTATGAATATGAAATTCCCTTACAATTAACCGATTGGGGAACTTCCGATCCGGAAGCAATTTGGCCGGAAGCAAATCGCTTTGATGTAGATTTAGAGCGCTTAGTGGATGTGAAACTTAACCGAAATATTTTTGAACGAGAAAGTGAGAGTATTCTCAATACCGGTGCTCTCTATTCAGAAATGGATGGTGAAAATAAAATCACCGTAAAAGGATCGCCCAGCTTAAGCGATGTTAAAGCGATTATGATTGGGGTGAGAAACCCTAAAAAAACAAGTGCGAACAGCCTGGATGATGGCATGTCAAAATGTGCTGAAATTTGGATCAATGAATTGCGCGTGAGCGATTTTGATAATAAATCGGCTTGGGCGGCAACGGCAAGAGTTAAAATAGATTTGGCTGATTTGGGAAATATGATTATTTCGGGAGCAAAAAGCACAGCTGGATTTGGTGGCTTGGAAAGTGGTATAACTCAGCGTCAGCTTGATAATATTACTAATTTGGATGTGGCTACCAATTTAAAAATAGGGAAATTTTTCCCAGAAAAATGGGGTATAAAAATTCCAATGCATTTTGATTATTCGGAGAGTAAACTCGATCCTGAATTCAATCCTTTGGATCCTGATATCAATTTTAAAAAAGATTTGGGAAGCTATTCAACAAAAGCCAAAAGTGATTCTGCTCGTGCTGTTGCTCAGGATTTTACGGTAAGAAAAAATATTAATTTTATCAATGTAAGAAAAGATCGAACGGGGTCTAATATGAGTAAAACTCATTTTTACGATTTGGAGAATTTAGATGTTTCTTATTCTTATTCTGAAATATTTCATCGGAATATTGATATTGAGTATCATTTGAAAAAAGCATATCGGGGAGGAATAGGCTATAATGTTAATCTCAATCCTAAACCTATTGAGCCCTTTAAAAAACTGAAATTTTTAAGTGGTAAGAACTGGCGCATTATTCGGGATTTCAACTTTTTCCTAAAGCCTCGTTTATTTACTTTCCGGACGGATATCAATCGTGAATATGAAGATAAAAAACTGAGAAACAAAAGTATAGGCGATATTCCTATTCGTTGGACCTGGAGTAAACGATTTGATTGGAATCGTACTTACAATCTGCGTTTTGATTTAACGCGAAGCATGAAATTAGATTATAATGCGAAAGCCAGTGCTTTTATCAATGAACCGGAAGGACGCATCGATCGTTCTGATGATCAATATATGATTGAATACCGCGATTATGTTTTGAAAAGTGTTTATGCCGGAGGCAAGATGAATCAGTTTGATCAGACAACAGGACTAAATTATACATTGCCAATCAATAAAATTCCCTTATTTAATTGGGTGAATGCAACTGCACGATATCAAAGTGAATATCATTGGAAAGCCTCACCCTTGAGTTTACAGGATCGTTTTGGGAATAGCATCGAAAATTCAAGTTCTATACAGCTGAATGGTAGTTTTAGAATGACGAATCTTTATACTAAAATTCCTTATCTCAAAAAGATTAGCACCCCCTCTCGAAGACAGAATCGTCGTCCGAGTTCCACAGCAACCAGAGGTAATCAGCAATCACAAGACGCAAAAGATAAACTGGTTGTAAAAATAGTGAACGAGACGCTGAAAGTGTTGATGCTGTGGAAGGACGCGTCTATTACATATTCGGAAAATAGAGGAAATTATTTGCCTGGGTTTATTCCTGAACCTGATTTATTAGGGAATAACTGGTCGAAAATGGCTCCTGGTTTAGGTTATGTTTTCGGTTTGGAAAATGATATTCGATATCAGGCCGGAATGAATGGTTGGTTATCGACCGATTCTGCTCAAAACCAGATGAGTATAAACAAATACAGTACCGATTTAAATTTACGAGCTACTCTGGAACCTGTTAAAGGTTTTAGGATTGAATTATCCGCCTCGCGTAGTACTACTAATTCTTCCGAAGATTATTACAAATGGTCTGATGATGATTTTAATTTTCAGTCGTTTGCGGCTATGGAGCGGGGAAGTTTTAGCATGTCATTTCTATCTATCGGAACGGCTTTCAAGAAAATAAATGACGACAACAGCTCTGAACCTTATGAGAATATGAGAGCTTACCGATTACCTATAGCAGAACGATTAGCAAATCAGAATATAAACTGGACAGGAATGTATAATGATTCTACCGGTTTTCCGGTGGGTTATGGATCTACTTCGCAGGATGTTATTCAAGGTGCTTTTTTGGCGGCTTACACCGGAAAAACTCCTCAAAAGGTTAAGCTGGGTTATTTCCCATCCATTCCTTTACCAAATTGGCGCTTTACGTATAAAGGGCTTTCAAATATTCCGTTTTTGAAAAAATGGTTTAAAAACATTACCATTTCTCACGCCTATCGTTCATCCTATAATATTGGTTCCTATATTTCCAATATTCAATATCAGGAAGCCAATGGATATGCTTCAAGTTTGAACGATAATTACGATTTTAATGCCCGTTACGATATTACATTATTGTCTATTACAGAGCAATTTAGTCCTTTAATTAGGCTGAATGCCACTTTGAATAATAGCATGTTGGTGAATGTGGAGTTAAAGCGTTCGCGTAATTTGGCTTTAAGTTTTGTCAATAATCAGCTAACCGAAGTTATAAGTCAGGAATATGTTGTGGGTGTTGGTTATCGATTAAAAGGACTTAAGTTTAATATTTCCTCCGGTGGAGGTAATGGTAGAAAACAAGTGAATAGTGATTTGAATATGAAAGTCGATTTTTCTTTGCGAGACAATAGAACCATATTGCGCCGTATAGACC
>JAGGUP010000003.1 GCA_021158405.1 Bacteroidales bacterium | reverse complement strand
GTTAATTGCGGCAATGGACAGTACAAATGCTGCCATTATCACGAATAAATTTTTCTTCATACGTATTGTGTTTTAATTGTTTTCTGTAATGAGCACAAAAATAAGGGAATTATGGATATGGACAAGGAAATTTATTGAGATAGTCGGTGATACGATGACATATTGATACGATGACTCAAAGTCATCGTATCAATAGCATATCAAATTTCTTTCCGCTCTCAAAAAATTTCCGAACTTTGTGGCAGCATAAAACCAGCTTATCACTCTAGGAAATGACAATGAAAAAACTTCCAACCACAAGGACGGAAAACCTAAAAGCACGATTAAAGCGAAATTTATTAAACCTTTTCCCTTCTTATTGGGGAACTGGAGCTCATGCCGTTTTTCTTTCGAGCGATTCAAGAGAAATTCAGATTAAATTGCCATTATTTTGGCGAACACGAAATTATGTTGGCACTATATTTGGCGGGAGCATATATGCCTCTGCCGATCCTATTTATATGATCCAACTGATTGAATTATTGGGTAAAACCTATGTGGTTTGGGATAAATCGGCATCGATTCGGTTTTTACGCCCCGGGAATAAAACTTTGTATGCTCGATTTCTTATTTCTGATGAATTGTTAGATAATATTAAAAAGGAAGTGGCAGAAAAACACGAAATAGATTTAACTTTGGATGTTGATTTTGTCGATTTAGAAGGAATCGTTTATGCCAAAGTGAGTAAAGTATTGTATATTGCTGATAAGTCGTTTTATAAAATTAAAAAGGCTAGTCGTAAAAAATAGTACGCATAATTTTCTGTAAAAAAAGGATAAAATATAACCGATTAGTATTGTGAAGAAATAGAAAATTTGAAATGCTCCAACAATCAAATTTTTTGTAAGTTTATAAGCGATTAAAAAACAACTATGATCAAAAAGGCAAGTATTGCTATAAAAGCTGATTTTCTTCAT
Source organism: Bacteroidales bacterium (assembly GCA_021158405.1). Lineage (GTDB taxonomy): Bacteria > Bacteroidota > Bacteroidia > Bacteroidales > UBA12170 > UBA12170. The sequence goes on along the minus strand of JAGGUP010000003.1, from coordinate 33,981 downwards.
TTTCTGAGTGAATCCGAAATGGTTTATATTCCACAAGGAATGCTGTGGATAGAAAATGGGAAAGTAAAAATGATAGGTTTAGAAGCAGAAGTGACACCTCATCTGCCAAAAAGTTTAGAAATCAAAGATTATACCGGCAAAATAATTTTCCCTGGCTTTATCGATGGTCATGTGCATGCCGTTCAAACACAGGCTATTGCTTCTTATGGCAAGCAACTACTCGATTGGCTTGAAACCTATACTTTTCCTTTGGAACAAAAATTTGAGAATGAGGATTTTGCTCGTCATTCCATTCGCTTTTTTCTAAATCAGTTATTAAAAAACGGAACCACTACGGCTGCAATTTTCCCTAGTCGCCATCCTGAAGCAACTGCCATTTTATTTGAAGAAGCACTCGCATTAAATATGCGAATTTTAGCAGGAAAAACGAATATGGATAGAAATGCTCCTGCTGCACTTTGCGATGATACAAAACTTACTTATTCCGATAATCAGCAACTTATTGAAAAATATCACAATATTGGGCGATTGAACTATGCGATAACACCGCGCTTTGCCATTACAAGTTCTGAAGAACAATTGGAAGCTCTCGGAGAGTTAAAGAAAACATACCCTAAAATGACTGTTCAAACGCATGTTTCTGAAAGCAAACAAGAAGTAGAATCGGTTAAAAAACTATTTCCAAAAGCGAAAAATTATTTGGATGTTTATGATGGATATGGTTATTTAGGTAAAGGAAGTTTGATGGCGCATGGTATTTATTTTGAAGAGGAGGCGTGGAAACGATTATCCGAAACGCAGACCTCTATTGTCCATTGCCCAAGTTCGAATTTGTTTTTAGGTTCGGGATTATTCAATATGCAAAAGTGCCGTGATTATAATATTCCGCTTGCTTTGGGAAGTGATGTAGGAGGAGGAAGCAGCTTTTCTATGTTCAAAACTGCAGCTGAAGCATACAAGGTGGCTTCGCTTCAAAATATTGAGTTTACAGCTCGTAACGCTTTTTATTTATTGACTTTGGGGGCAGCTAAGGCATTGAATCAGGATGCTTTTATAGGTAATTTCGAAATTGGTAAAGAAGCTGATTTTGTTGTAATTGAGGCAGAGGCAACGGAACTTATGCAAGAACGACTGTCAGTCAGCAATACTATTGATGAACTCTTATTTGTTTTAATTATGCTTGGTGATGAGCGGAACATCCAATCTGTTTATTTACAGGGAGAAGAAGTAAAAAAATAAGCAAGTAAATGAATATTTAATTCCTTGATTCTAAGGATGCAATATGAAGAAATGTATGATTTTGGATTATCGGTTAAATTTTAAGCTTTCAAAAAATGACTAAAACCCGAATCACTTTTAGGATCGGGGTTTTTTATACCAAACAAAATGTATTTTTGTAGCAATGATTCAAGTGGATAGTTTAAATATTATTGCTGGTTCTGAAGGGTTTTCCCTTCAGAAAAACAAGGATAGTTTGTCTCGTTTTTTTGTAGAGAAAGGAAAGGTTCAAATCAATGAAATAAAACGTGTTGAAAATGAACTTATTCCTTTGTGGATACATTTAAGCCTTCTGTTTTGGGTTTTTATTGTGGTGTTTATCCGACAATCCTACGCTTTTCGTATGCGTCAAATCATTATTGCCACACTAAAACCGCAACAAGTAAAACAATTATTACGTGAAGGAGCATTATTAAGACAGGGTTTTCCTGTTATTTTGTTGCTTCTATATTACTTTACAATTTCCTTATTTGCCTTTCTTGTGTTAGGCAGCCAATATCCGAAATCTTTTTACTTTTCATTTGGAGAAGGCTTTTTGCTCTTGTTCGTAGCCGTTTTTCTCTATCATGCTCTAAAATACGTAATTATATGGATATTAGGATTTTTATTCGAAACTCAAGATATAAGCTTCCGATATTTGCTTGACCATTATTTATTTCATATTAGTGAAGGATTAGTTCTTTTTCCCTTGTTGATTTTGTTTATATACTCTGGCTTGCCGCTATTTTTGTATGTTGCGCTAATTGTTCTTTTGGCACTGTGGTTTTTTCGTTTACAAAGAGCGATAGTTATTGGTTTAGCGTGTACAAAATTTTCGCCGTCTTATTTATTTTTATACCTTTGCACGCTCGAAGTTGTCCCTTTTGTTCTATTATATAAGCTGGGTTTACAGTTTATATAGAAAAAGGGCAAACGTGCTGTTGTTTAATAAATTTTATACTCGTGAAAATTAAAAACGTATTAGTCTCGCAACCTAAGCCAGCTGAAGTAGAAAAATCTCCTTATTATCTTTTGGCGAAAAAATATAAGGTAAATATCGATTTTCATAAATTTATTAAAGTTGAAGGTATTAAAGCCATCGATTTTCGTAAAGATCGTGTGGTAATATTGGATCATTCAGCTGTTATTTTTACAAGTAGACTCGCTGTAGATCATTTCTTTCGTTTATCGAAGGAAATGCGAGCTGAAATTCCTGATTCAATGAAGTATTTCTGTGTGTCAGAAACCATTGCTTTTTATCTCCAAAAATATGTACAGTACCGAAAGAGGAAGATATTTTATGGTCGACAAAGTTTTAATCAGCTTATGGAAATAATTGTAAAGCACAAAGGAGAAAACTTCTTACTTCCTTGTTCTGATGTGGCCGAAGTGGATTTGACAAAAATTTTAAAAGCCAATAAAATCAACCATAGTAAAGCAATCATGTATCAAACAGTAGCAAGTGATTTGTCAGAAGTGGAAATCGATAAATATGATTTGCTGGTATTATTTAGTCCCTCAGGTGTAAAATCTTTGTTTGCCAATTTCCCTGAATATAAACAAGGAGAAACCTTGATTGGTGCTTTTGGCCCTTCCACTTGCAAAGCTGTTGAAGAAGCAGGATTGAAATTAAGCATAGAAGCACCTACTAAATCAGCACCTTCAATGACAATGGCTTTGGAGCAATACATCGAAAATTTAATGAAGAGAAAATAAGGGATCTTCACTTTAAAGACCCTAAAAATGTACACCTTTACAAAGAAGGAACGCCTTAACAGTAAAAAAAATATTGCTCGTCTTTTTGAGGAAGGAAGTTCATTTTTTAGTTATCCATTCAAAGTATATTATCATTTCGAAAAGGCGAAAGAAAACACACCAAATGCTGTTGTTCTCTTTAGTATTGGAAAAAAGCAATTTAAAAAAGCAGTCGATCGCAATCGTGTAAAACGCTTATGTAGGGAAACTTATCGCATAAATAAAACACTGCTAGTCGAGCCATTAAAAGAAAAGCAAATTCAAGTAGAAGTTGCCTTTATATATGTTGGGAAAACGATTCCCGATTACCTCGATTTGCAAACCAAGATGCAAAAAGCACTCAGTCTTTTGGCAGAACTTAAAGTAAGGAAAGATTAAATCAGAATATCTCCATCCATTTCTTTTGGAATTGGAAGTTCCATTATTTTTAAAATTGTTGGAGCAATATCTGCCAATTTACCTTCTTTAATCTTTTTATATTGATCATCCAAAAGGAAAATTGGAACGGGATTCATCGAGTGTGCTGTATTTGGACTTCCATCTGCATTTACTGCATTGTCTGAATTTCCATGATCCGCAGTAATAATTACTGAATAGCCTAATTCGCGAGCCGTTTTTGCAACACGTTCTACTGAGCGGTCAACAGTTTCTACTGCTTCAGTAATGGCAGAATAAACACCGGTATGTCCAACCATATCGGAATTGGCAAAGTTTAATACAACTAAATCGGGTTGATTTTCTTTCAGTTCTTTTACAATAGCTTCTGTTACTTCAGGAGCACTCATCTGAGGTTGTAAATCGTAGGTGGCTACTTTTGGTGATGGAATCATGATGCGCTTTTCACCTTCAAATTTGTTTTCTCGACCACCACTGAAGAAGAAGGTGACGTGTGCATATTTCTCCGTTTCTGCAATACGAACCTGTTTTTTATTGTTTTGAGCCATAACTTCTCCCAAGGTATTTTTCAAATCGTCTTTGGTAAAAGCCAAGTGAATATTTTTGAAAGTTTCGTCGTATTTGGTCATGGTAACATAATACAAGGGCATGGTTTTCATACCAGAGTCGGTCATGTCTTTTTGTGAGAGCACGGTGGTGATTTCGCGTAAACGATCGGTGCGAAAATTGAAACAGAACACCACATCGTCCTTTTCAATTTTTGCTAATGGATTCCCTTTTTCATCTACAATTACCTGTGGATCGACAAATTCATCTGTTTTCCCTTCTTCATAACAGTGTTTTATGGCCTCAACTGCCGAATTTGATTTATGTCCTATTCCATTCACTATCAAGTCGTAACCACGCTTTATGCGTTCCCAGCGTTTGTCTCTGTCCATGGTATAATAACGGCCGCAAATAGAAGCTATTTTCGCATTATTTGTTTTTAGATGGTCTTCTAATTCTTGAACATAGGCGGCTCCGCTTCGAGGATCTGTATCTCGTCCATCGGTTAAAACGTGCACAAAAACGTCCTCCAACTCAAATTGTTGAGCAATATCCGTTAATTTCATCAAATGTTTAGTCGATGAATGAACGCCTCCATCAGAAACCAAGCCAAGGAAATGTACTTTTTTCTTGTTGTTTTTGGCGTAGGTAAATGCTTCTGAGATCACTTTGTTTTGTTCAATAGAACCGTCTTTTATAGCGCGATTAATCTTCACCAAATCTTGATAAACGACTCTGCCGGCTCCGATATTAAGATGTCCAACTTCCGAATTTCCCATTTGTCCTTCGGGCAATCCAACATGCTCTCCATCCGTAAGAAGATGGGAATGTGCTGCGTTTTCAGGAAGATATAAACTCTTTATATATTTTGTGTTGGCTTGATAAATGGCGTCTGCTTTATCTTTTTTGCCTTCGCCCCAGCCATCCATAATGATAAATACAACTTTCTTACTCATAAATTTTTTGTTCTAAATATTGGTTATATAAAGGTAGCAAAGATACAGAAGAATCTGAATCACACGATAACCTAAAATCGAAATACCTAGTATTGATTAAATTCTTAATTCAGCAGGAGACTTAGGGCTTGTTGCGAAATAACTACTCCGTTTATGCTCGTTCTTTTGTCCACTAACTTTGTTAAAAAGCCTCGCCGTAGCTCTGCTATACCTGCGTTTTTTGCCTTGTTACCGAACAAAATAACTTCGCCTGATTCAGAGAACTTATTTCGTAACAAGCCCTTAGTATATCAAATTTAATATTGTGGTTTTCGATATTTAACCAATAAAAGTATTCTTTATGCATCTTTCATGTAATAGCTGTTTCACAGATGCAAAGCTTTCTAAAAAAAATAAACCTAAATTCCTATCTTTGGCTACACTCAAACAGGGCAAACTCGTACTTTTATTTGTGTGATTATTTTGCCACGAATGCACGAATTTACGCTCTTTATTAATGGAGTATTGAAAAAAATAAACCTAAATTCCTGAAAACCCTCTGGGTTTTCTTACTAGCGAAATCCTAATTTCGTGGTTGAAATTTCATCCTGATACAGAAATCTATACCGATTAATCGGAATTCTTTTTATTAGTAAAAAGCTTTCCCGTAAATTTCGTTCTTTTGCAAGCGAAATAAAACTGTTGATTAGCAATGATTATACTCGACAAACCCTATGTCTCTGACTATTTAAAAAATACAGCGACAGACTATCAATTCCCTGTTTTAGCCAATGAGTACAGCAAGCATTTAAAACTGGATTCAAAGACAAGCTTATTTTCTGATGAAGAAGCCATTCGCTATTTCAAAACTACTCCTAATGCACGCATTTATACCAATTCGGAAAATGCTATAGAATGGATAATGAAGCATTTACCAAATACCGATTTGCCGAAAACAATCAACCAGTTTAAAAATAAATTTGCTTTTCGCAAACTGACAGAGAAACTATTTCCCGATGTGTTTTATCTTTCTCTAAAACCTGAGGATTTGGATAGTCTAAAGGTGGAAGAATTACCCAAACCTTTCGTTATAAAACCAGCGGTGGGCTTTTTTAGTTTGGCTGTTTATTCGGTTCAAAACAATGAAGAATGGCCAAGAATAAAAGAGAAGCTCAAAGGTGAATTAAAAGAGGCAGCACTTTTTTTCCCCTCCGAAGTATTAGACAGCACGGAACTTATTATTGAAGGTTATATTCAGGGTGTGGAATTTGCTTTTGATGCTTATTATGATGAGAATGGTAATCCGACAATTTTAAATATTTTAAAGCACGAATTTGCTACTGTAGATGATGTAAGCGATCGCGTTTACATAACTTCAAAGTCAATAATGGAAACCTTTCTATCGCCATTTACTGATTTCTTAATTGCTTTAGGTGATCTGGTGGAATTACGAAATTTCCCCTTGCATGTGGAAGTTCGCATGGACGATAAAGGAAATTTAGTTCCTATTGAAGTAAATCCTTTACGCTTTGGCGGATTTTGCACCACAGCTGATCTAACGCCGTATGCCTGGGGTTTTAATCCCTATGCCGCTTTCTTTCAAAACCACAAACCCGATTGGAAAACCATTTTAAAAGATAAAGCAGGAAAATTGTTTGGTTTGATTGTTTTAGACAATTCAACGGGATTAAAAGCAGAAGAAATCAAGTCTTTTGATTACCAAAAACTACTCAAGAAATTTGAAAAGCCCTTGGAATTACGTGCTCTAGATTATCATGAATATCCTCTTTTTGGTTTTGTTTTTACCGAAACAAGAGAAGAGAATTTTGAGGAACTTGCAGCTATTTTGCAGTCTGATTTGACAGAGTTTGTTATCTAATACCAACAACAATCCCAAATAACCGATATAAACAGTTCCTTTTCTCCTTTTTTCTCATCAAAAAAAATTTCCATAAAAAGGCTATTAAAAAAAAGTGTGATTCAAAAAAGAAAAAACAATTCTATTTATTTATCAGTCATTTGGAATTATAATTGTATAACTGCGAATTCTTGATTATTTAAAGGTAATACAATTATCTTAAATTATGCCGGATTTGCCCTGTGAAGATGGATTGTATGGGTTTTTATTTCAAATAAAAAACTACTTGCAAAAAGAAAACCACCAGAAATTTCTATTTTCGTTAAAAAAACAATGATTGAAACCCAAATATATCATCATCTCGGAGCCTTTAAAACAGAATCCGGCGACCAGCTATCCGAGCTTGAAATTGCCTTTACAAGTTTTGGGAAATTAAATAGCACGCGTTCAAATGTGGTTTGGATTTGTCATGCCTTTACAGCTGACTCCCATCCGGAAGATTGGTGGCCGGGTATGGTTGGAGAAAATAAATTCTTTTCTCCCGATAAATACTTTATCGTTTGCGCCAATATTTTGGGATCAAATTATGGATCTACTTCCCCTTTGAGTATAAATCCTTTAATGGGAAAACCTTATTATCGCGATTTTCCGCTTTTAACTGTTCGCGATTTGGTTGCTGCACACCTGCTTTTAGCAAAATACCTAAAAATTGAGACAATTCATTTATTGATTGGCGGTTCAATTGGAGGCTATCAAGCTATTGAATGGGCAATTATGAAACCCAATATGATTGAGCATTTAATAATGATTGCCAGCGGCGCAAAAACTTCTCCTTGGCGGCGAGCTCATAATAGCACTCAGCGAATGATTATTGAAGCAGACAAAACTTATTTTGAAGATATTCCAATGGGAGGATTAAATGGGATGAAGGCGGCTCGTTCCATGGCTTTATTAAGTTATAGAAACGAAAAAACATATCGCTTAACTCAGTCAGAAAGCGATGATAATATGCTTTATAATTTTAAAGTGGATTCTTACCAAAGATATCAGGGAGAAAAATTAGCAAAACGATTCAATGCATATTCGTATTACACGCTTTTAAAAATGTTGGATACTCATGATATAGGTAGAAAACGAGGGGGTGCGATAAATGCTTTAAAGCAAATTCGGGCAAAAACATTGATTCTGGGAATTGAGTCAGATCTTTTATTTTTTATCGAAGATCAGATGTTTATGTATCAATTTATACCAAATGCTAAGCTCGTTATGATTCAATCAGATTATGGTCACGATGGATTTTTACTCGAAAATGAAAAAATAAGCAATGAATTAAGTGCTTTTGTGGAACGCGATTAAGCAAGCTCTTTCCGCAAACGAGCGACCGGAATATTGAGCTGTTCACGATATTTAGCCACGGTGCGACGCGCAATCATATAGCCTTTTTCTTTAAGGATTTCCGTAAGCTGCTCATCCGTTACCGGCTTGGTTTTATCTTCTGCATCGATACAATCCGAAAGAATTTTCTTGACTTCGATAGTAGAAACATCTTCACCAATATCATTTTTTAAGCTTTCGGAAAACAGACTTTTCAAAAGTAGGGTGCCAAAAGGAGTTTGGACATATTTACTATTAGCTACACGCGATATAGTGGAAATATCCAGATTTACCTGATCGGCAATATCTTTTAAAATCATCGGGCGCAAATCTCTTTCATCTCCACTAAAAAAATAAGCATATTGATACTCCATAATGGTTTTCATGGTGATAAACAAAGTATGTTGTCGCTGTTTTATTGCATCGATAAACCACTTTGCGGAATCCACTTTTTGCTTGACAAATTGAAAAGCTTCCTTGTTCTTTTTGCTCGGCTTAGCGGCATAAGACTGAAGCATATCTTTATAGGTTCTATTGAGCCGAAGTTCGGGTGCATTCCTCGAATTCAGGGTCAGCTCCAACTCATTTTCGTTGTTTGTAATAACAAAATCGGGGATTATATAATGGTTTATTTTGCTTGTTTCGCTTAAAGAATTTCCGGGTTTGGGGTTGAGTTTTAAAATCTCATCAATAGCACTTTTAAGCTGACTTTCTTCAATTTTAGCTTTCTTTAAGATCTTATCGTAATGTTTTTTTGTAAAGGCATCAAAATAACGCTCAAGCACTTGGATTGCCAAAGCCACGTTTTCATTCTCCACATCTTTTCGTCGCAATTGAATAAGCAAACATTCCTGCAAGCTTCGCGCACCAACGCCTATAGGATCAAAAGTCTGAATTACTTTTAAAACAGTTTCAATTTCCTTGGTAGCTACTTCTATGTTTTGAGTAAAAATCAAATCATCTACCATAGATTCAAGATCGCGCGCCAAATAACCCGAATCATCAATATTTCCAATGATGGTTTCAGCAATCTTAATTTGCTTTTCTGAAAATCCCTGGTGACTTATTTGATCGATTAACAATTCATGAAATGAGATTCCCGAAGCAAAGGGAATCGTTTTTTTGTCGTCTTCCGCATAATTGTTTGAGCGCGTTTTATACTCGGGAATATCATCTTTATCAACATAATCTGTGATATCAAATTCATCCTCGTCATCTTTATCCGCCTTATCCTCATTATCGGGTAAAGACTCATCTCCAATGTCAGGCGAATCATCCTCCAATGCAGGATTTTCTTCAATTTCTTGTTTTATTCGCGCATCTAAACCAATCGAAGGAATCTGCAACAGCTTCATCAGCAATATTTGCTGAGGCGAAAGCTTTTGTAAGAGTTTTTGTTGCAGTCTTAGTTGTTGCATGTTATTCTTTCATCGTCGGTTTACAGATCTAAATTTACGGCTTTTTTTTGAATCAGGGCAATTGATAAAATCAATTCTATATTCAATTAAAACTCCGCGTTTTGTGGTGTTCGGGGGAAAGGAATTACATCCCGAATATTTCCCATTCCGGTAACAAACAGCATTAATCGTTCAAATCCCAAGCCAAATCCACTGTGTACAACAGAACCAAATTTTCGTGTGTCGAGATACCACCACATATCTTTTTCGGGAATTTCGAGTTGTTTGATCTTATTCTTCAACTTTTCGTAATTTTCTTCGCGCTGCGATCCTCCAATAATCTCTCCAATTTGCGGAAATAAAACATCCATCGCACGAACTGTTTTTCCGTCTTCGCTTTGCTTCATATAAAAAGCCTTAATACTTGCCGGATAATCAATTAAAATAACCGGTTTTTTGAAATGCTTTTCAACTAAAAAACGTTCGTGCTCCGACTGTAAATCGACACCCCATTCTTCAATAATATAATTGAATTTTTTCTTTTTGTTCGGTTTTGAAGCTATAAGAATTTTAATGGCTTCGGTATAAGTCACACGCGCAAAATCATTTTCCAAAACAAATTTAAGTTTTTCTATCAATTCCATGGAACGCTCTCTTTCCGGCTTTCCTTTTTCCTCTTCCACTAAACGATTACTTAAAAACAACAAATCGTCCATATTGTTGTCAAGAGCATATTGAATAAGGTATTTCAGAAAGTCTTCCGCCAAATCCATATTATCGACAAGATCGTTAAAAGCCACTTCAGGTTCAACCATCCAGAATTCTGCCAAATGACGCGATGTATTTGAGTTTTCGGCACGGAAAGTAGGTCCAAATGTATACACTTTCGACATGCCAAGCATAGCTGTTTCTACTTCAAGCTGGCCGGAAACCGTCAAATTGGTTTCTTTCCCAAAAAAATCTTGTGCATAATCTATAGAACCATCTTCCTTTTTCGGTAAGTTCTTATTATCTAAGGTACTTACTTGAAACATTTCGCCGGCACCTTCTGCATCAGAACCCGTGATAATAGGCGTATGAATATTAAAAAAGCCATTTTGAGTAAAATACTGATGAACAGCAAATATCATCGAATGACGAATGCGTGTTATCGCTCCAAAAGTATTGGATCTAAAACGCAGGTGAGCAATCTCGCGTAAAAATTCGAGTGAATGTTTTTTAGCTTGTAAAGGATATTCATCCGGATTTGCTTCTCCTAAAATTTCCAATTTTTTAGCCGTAACTTCAATATTCTGATTACTTCCTTGAGAGGCAACCACTTCGCCGGTAACTGAGATAGCTGCACCTGTAGTTACTTTCGGAAGAAATTTTGCATCGGCCAAAGCCATATCAACCACTATCTGAATATTATGAATGGCAGATCCATCGTTTAACGCAATAAAAGCCACATTTTTACTCGCACGCTTTGTGCGAACCCATCCTCTAACATTTACCTCTGTTCCTACAGCAATATCTTTTAACAAGGTTTTAATCTCCGTTCTCTTCATTTTCTAAATCTTAATAATTTCGTTTTCCAAATTGTTTTTTACAGCTCTTTGGATCGCATTCTGCAAAAGTAATAATATTGTTTATTCAATCAATCGCAATTTTGGACGAAGGTAGAGCTATTCTTTTGGTGGGTTTTTTCATTATTTAATACGATTGGAGATTTCGCGTCTTTATTTAAAAAAATAAAAAAATGCCACTCCCAAAGGGATGCCGATGGCACAACGCACTAAAACACAAAATCCCACCAAAGAAATTTGAGCCCAATTCCTGAAGAATAGGATCTTATCAAAAAATATAAGAGTGCTAAATGCTATTGGGATTAGCAATCAGGAAAGGGATGCTCAGGTTTTGAATTTTGAAATTGACAAATAAACGTTTGTTTACTTGATTAATTTTAATTCTGACAATATTGGCAATGGTTCAAAAAGGTCTGCTCCCGATTGCTATTGGGATTAGCAATTTTATTTTGGTGTTATTTCGGTGCCTTTGTGTTTTGTGCCATCGGCATCCCTTTGGGAGTGGCAAAAAATATTTCCAGAGTATTAAATAATGAAAACCCAATTAGATTCATTTTTTAGCCGATTGAAAAGAAAGAAAGGCACATTAAATATTCAAAAATCCTTATCTTTGCAGTATTAAAGAGACTTGTGTCATTAAGTTTTTCTTATTTTAACACAATTTAAGGCTGAAGCCGTCTTATTAATATTGAAAATTAGTTCATCTTTGTGCTTTAAAAGTACTAAACAGAAAATTTAAATAATGAAAAAAATACTATTCTTATTTGCTCTAAGCCTATTGTCAATCAGCAATTTCGCACAATCAGTAAGTGAAAGTACCGTTAAACATATTTCGCTAGGCTACGATATTTATACCTCTTTATGGTTAAATATGCCGGTTGATGTAAATCCCCGAACCATAAATCAAGGTGTTAATGTATTTGCTATGTATAACCATAATTTAAACGATAATGGTTTAAGTGTTGCTGCCGGACTGGGTATTTCTTCTGAAAATCTCTTTATTCCGGATTATTATGTTAGCGACATTCATGCCGATGTGGTTGAGTTTACTCCACTTCCTGCCGGAATTACTGTCGCGCGAAATAAAATGAACTTTACCTATTTGGATATTCCTTTGGAGCTTCGCATAAAAACAGAGAATGATATTCGCTTTGGCTTGGGTTTTAAATTTGGCATTTTGATGGATAGCAAAACCTTTTATAAGGGAGATGCATTTAACAGGGACGAAGCTTCTGCTGCATACGGAACTTCTTTAGGTTATATTGCTATAGACAAAACTAAAAAAATACATCAATTAGAAAAATACCGTTTCGGGGTTCAATTAAGAGCCGGATATAAATGGATTCAGGCCTTTGGATATTATAGCCTAAACAAGGTTTTTATTGCCGATAAAGGGCCTCAAATGTACCCAATACACGTTGGAGTTACTTTTATGCCTTTTTAGATTTAGTATTAAAATTATAAAGGCTGAGATACTTGATTGTATCTCAGCCTTTTTTTGTGCTCTTTAGTTTAGTGATACGATGACTCAAAGTCATCGTATCACTAGCGCTTTAATTTTTTGAAAGCCACGAATAACGAAGCCTCATCTGAACCGAATTTGAGAGTTCAAAGAAGCTAAAGCAATGTCCTAATTATACAGATTACAAAGCTTATTTAGCACTAATTTTTGACATAAATATCTACTGTTACTTTTTTATTTGTTCTTAGCCGTATTCAAAGTTAGAAGGCTGAATGGCTTGTCTAAATTTATATCAGAATAAGCCACAAATACACGAATTAAATTTTTAAAAAGCTACATAATTTTTATCACCTATTAATTTCTTGTTATTAAGTAGTGTGCCGAAATACTTAAATTATCAGCTAGTTTACAAAAAAAATTCCTTTGTGCCTACTTTGTGTATTCCTTAGTGCTACTTCGTGGTTAAATTTTACTGCTAAGTACATCACTCCCAAAGGGATGCCTATGGCAAAAGACGTTCAAGGTGAATTTGGTATGATACCTATATGGACTAAACTTGTCTGTATAATTGTATAGAAATCCATAAACACCTAAAGAAAATCTTCATTTTTGAGTTTAGATAAAAAAAGAGCCGTTCAAAATTTGAACGACTCTTTTTATTGTTCTAAAGAATTAATTAGTCCTTAGTTAATACCATTACAGTTTCATTGTAATCGTCGACATAATCAGAGTCGAATTGCATATAACAAGTCATATTAATACTACGTGTAATACCACTCCATTCACCACTTGCACTGAACCAATAATCATAAGGGCCAGGCAATGTTTGTCCCCAATAATGGTGGGCACTAACGGCTCCTGTTTGTAAATTCAAATCCACAGTAATAGCACCTTCAGGACCAAATCCGGGTTGAAAAGATTCACCCCAACCAGCAAACTTAGCCGACATAATAGCAGGAAGACCTGCAGTAGGCATAAATTTAATGGACGTTGCATCTGGACCTGCAATAGCAGTTAAGGTAATTGCGTTACCATTCTCAGTTCCTGTCCAGCTTCCCAAAAATTCACCAATAGCCATAGCCTTAAACTTCTTAAGAGCTACAGCATAAGTAACTGCTTCTGAAGTTTTACCTCCCTGAGTTGTTTCAGTTACGGTGATTGTAGCACCAACATCTATGTCTGATTGGTCGAAAGTGATATTAGCAATGCTAGGAATAGCACCAGGTACAATAGTTGCACCTATTCCACTAACGGCCCAGGTATACGTAGATCCTCCACGATAAACTACTGAGTATGTCAAGGGAGCTAATCCGGATGCATAACCCGAAGCAGGACCGCTAACTCCACCCACAATTATCGGAGTGTAATTATCGAAATCAAAAGCATCTTCTTTTTCACAGCTTGTAAATACAAGAGCAAATGCAAGTAAAACGCTTAGACTATAAAATATACTTTTTTTCATCATCTATTTAATTTTAAATTTTCAATTTAATTAAACTTACATTAAACTACTTGATTAAAGGCAAATCATCACCTAAAACCGAAGGAGAATTAGAATAGGCGCGAGCACTTTTCTTGCTATTCCAACCGCCATTTGAAGCATTTACTCCATCAGCATTAGCTACTCCACCAAAAGTGTAGTTTTCCATTTGCATAACATCCAATTGTTGTTGTGGAATAGGGAAATGCAGTGGAGTTCCTTTTTGAAGCATATCAGCACGACGCATATCAAAAAACTCAAGACCAAATCCTGTTAAGGTTAACTCGATGGTTCTTTCGTATTTAATTGCGGCACCAACACCAGCAGCATCTACAGGAGCTAAACCACCTCGGGTTACGCGAGTACCTGCATTTACTATTGCTGCAGCTCCAGCTGCATCACCTAACATCAATTTAGCTTCAGCTAACATCAAATCGTTTTCTGCTTTACGCATTTCAGGCATAGGAGTAGTCCAAGTAGCTAAATAATCATCAAGACGAGCATATCGATAGCTAGAGAAATGATAAGAGCCTCTATTTGCCCTGAATGGACAAGAAGACTTATATTCAAAATCTGTTAATAAACGAGCATCATCAGAAGTTGCAAGACCTTGATTTGGCAAATCGTCGAAAGACAAGCTTTCTGGGAAATAGTCAGGCATATTAGGATCCATCATATGAATCACACGCATATCAACCTGACCCCATCCACCATATACTGAATACGTTTGATAAAGTGAATACCAGTTAATATCGTCAGCTAAAGGAGCAAAATCAAAATCGATGCCTTTTTCGGCATAAGCTTTAACTCTTGCCCAATCAACAGCAGAGTTTTCAGCAGCAGTACGGCTTGTATTAATCAGTAATCGAGCAGCAAAAGAATTTGCTAATTTACCCAATTCCACATTGGTCCAAGTCATACCTGGAATCCAAGCAGCAGGTAAAGTGAATGAAGTAGAGCAAAGAGCAATAGCTTGATCTATCTTAGCTATCGCAGCAGCACTAAGTTCGTTATAAGGAACAGCAGGAATCTCATCACTTTCTAAATTAATAGTTTCGTCAACGATAAACCCTTTATCGAAAACCAAAGCTATATATCCCATTCCTAAACCTTGTCCCAAACGAGCCATTGCTTCCACAGCTGCTGTTTCAGCAGGAGTTTTCAATTCAGCGCCATTATTGACAATTTGATTAAGAATTTGATTAGACAAAGACAGCGTACTATTCATTCCTAAATAATGACTGCGAGTAATATTAGCGTATGAATAAGCACCATCGTTGTTCCAGGCATTACGAGGCTCATTAGAGAAATCGCGCATACCGGAGTTACCCCAAGAGCATGTACCGACATCGGCACCTACCCAAAGAGCAAGTCCCAAACCATCATATTCTTGAGATTGCTGAAACCAGCCATTCATAATACCACCGGCCAAACCGGCAAGATCATTTGGATTAGCTAAAACTGTTGCTGAGTCCGGATTGTTTAAGTTTTCTACATCTAACTTCTGGCAACCCGAAAACACAAACAAAAAGCTAATTACAAAAGCGTATATTAAATTTTTATTTTTCATATTTCGTAATTTTTTAAAATTATAATTCATTATTCCCATTAAAATACTAATGTTAATGATCCACTAACTGTTCTGTATGCTGGATAGCCATAAGCATCGAATTGGAAATATTGACTTGAACCTGCATAACCATTGTTAATTTGACCAACTTCAGGATCATATCCTGTATAGTTTGTAACAGTCAATAAGTTACGTCCGATCAAACCAAGTTTAACTGATTTGAAAAATCCATTAGCAAATCCACTCAATTGCTTTTCACCTAAAGTATAGTATAACGAAAGTTCTCTTAATTTCAAATAAGTAGCATCTTCTACGAAGTGAGAGTTGATATCGTTAACATCATAAAGGGTAGAGAAATAATTAGTTGCTTTCTTTTCATTTTCAGGCTTGCCAAATTGGTCAACATCAATGTGACGAAGGTCACGATATAACCATTGTGCAGTACGATTGTAAACATCGCCACCATTTTTGAAATCTAACAAGAAATACAAGCTAATATTTTTGTATTTAAGGGTATTGCTCAAACCTAAACGGAAATCAGGATTGGTATTACCAATAACGGTTTTAGCTGTTACACCATTTTCGTCTAACAATTTAACTGGTTTTTCATTTACAGTACCTTGAGTACCTTTAGGAATAACATAACCATCGCTATTGATTTCATAATTAGTGACAGCATCTCCATCACTTAATTGAAGAGCCAAGTCATCAAGACTAGTTAACCATTGAGTACCATAAATAATACCAAAAGTTTCGCCTTGACGAATATAGAAAGCCTGATCCGCATCCTGACCAACAGGTCCGGTTTGGAAAGCTGGAATATTCAATTCAGTAACGGTTTGACGAATACGGTCAAAAACCAAGTTTGCAGTCCAAGAGAAATCTTTTTTCTTGATTATGCTAGCTCCTAAAGTTGCTTCAAATACAGTACTTTCAAGTGCTCCTGCATTTTGCCATTGGTATTGATAACCATAATAAGCAGGTAATGGAGCTTGTAAAATCTGATCAGTAGTATTTGTATTTGCATACACAAATTCAAGACTAAAGCGGTTTAAGAATTCTGCGTTTAGACCAATTTCTAATTCAGCAGAGTTTGATGGCTTTAAGTTTTTATTACCTAATGTACTTGGAGAAGGTAATCCATTTGAAAATCCATAGGTCTCATACTGAGCAGCAAAACCAGGACGTTGTCCTGATGTACCATAAGCAGCACGTACTTTCAATTCCTGAAAACCTGGAATTGTAAAGTCTTCGCTAATACGGTAAGCAGCAGAAACCCTGTAATAAGGCTTCCATCTTTCGTTTTCTCCAAAAAGTGAAGAACCATCGTAACGAACCATAACATCAGCTAAATATTTTCCTTTTAAATCGAATTGAAAAATACCAAAAACGTTTTCTGCAGTAACCTGTTCATTATAAGAGGTAATTGACTTAGCACCCACGATAGCGTCAAAAGAAGGAATATTCTCAACAGAGAAATCATATCCAGTGGCACCAGTACTCATATAACTCATATCTTCAAACAAATAGCTGAATTTAGCTTTAGTTGTCAAATCGCCAAATTGCTTATTTAAATGAGCCGTAACCTGTGCAGTTTGAGAAAAAGTTGCACTACCAAATTTATATAAAGAACCTAAGTCTTCAACAAGTAAAGTTCCTCCACGTTGTAGCATTCCTTTAGGTGTCCAAGAAGTATAATCTCTATTTCTTCTATCGAAAGCATATTTTGCATCAACAGTTAACCAATCAGAAGCAAACCATTCAGCACCATAAGTACCAATCATATAGGTTTTGTCTTCTTTGCGTTGAAGTTTAGTTAAAGCATACAATGGGTTATCCTCATTGCTATTCCAGTTACTAACATTAACATCAAAAGGATCGCCATTCTCTTCGTTGGGGCGTGTTAAATCAATATCAGGTAATAGGAATAATACATCGAAGAAAATACCTCCGTTATCATTAATTCCACCTGGAGCTTGAGTAAAGCTTTTTCCAATTAATTGACTGGCGGAAATTTTAAATTTTTCACCAATATAATGATCAACGTTTACGCGGAAATTCTTACGATTATAACCATCAGTATATTCCAACACACCTTCTTCTTGAGAGTTCTCAAAAGATATCATGAAATTGGTTTTTCCTGATTTATTAGCTACAGAAGCATAATTTGTATAGAAATTACCGTTTCTGAAAATTGCATCTTGATTATCATTTACAAATGCATAAGGATTATCAGCATAATGATCTAAAGATAAAACACGGTTACCGGCAATATCAGGATCTGTACCACCAGTATAATCTGCTGGAAAAGTAACACCTGCATAATCTGTATAAACCGAACTAGGATTATCTTTTAAATCATAGCTATGATGCTCAGCTAAAGGAAGGAGTTTTGGCATTTGGTTAGAACCAAACTCATTACGAATTGTAATTTTTGTTTGTCCTTCGCTTAAATTAGCACCTCTTTTAGTTGTAACAACAATAACACCACTACCGGCACGAGAACCATAAAGAGCAGAAGCGGAAGCTCCTTTTACTACTTCGATAGACTCGATGTCATCCACATTTAAATCAGATAAACCACCTTCAATTATAGCACCATCTACAATGTAAAGAGGCTCTTGACTTCCGGAAATAGAAGTAGCACCACGAATAAGGATAGTAGCTGATTGACCAGGAGTACCTGTATTGGTAGTTACCTGAACACCCGCCATTTTACCTTGAAGAGCACCGGCAGCATTAGTAGCTGGAACTTCAAGAAGATCGTCTGCACTTACTTTTCCTACGGAAACAGTAAGTTTTTTACGTTGTGTACCAGAGGCAACACCGGCAACAATTATTTCGTCCAGATTAAACATATCCGAACTCATAACAACGTCAATAATAGTTTGTTCTCCTATTTGAACCTCACTATCTTTAAGGCCAATAAAAGAAAACACTAAAGTAGTTGCACTTGTAGGCACATCGATTTGGTACTGACCTTCCATATTGGTAGTCGTTCCGATAGTTGTTCCTTTAACTATCACGGCCACACCTGGCAAGGTCAAACCATCGTCGGCACTAGTAACAGTACCCGAAATTGACTTTGTTTGTGCATTAGCAAAGCCGGTACTTGCAAAAAGCAATAGACCGACAAGCCAAATTGAAAATTTTCTCATAATTTCAAAAATTTGATTAGTAATAAAATTAAAATTTCCCATATAATAAAAGTACTGATTAAAAAGGATTTAGCCAGCCTGTTTTATTCTTAAATGTTCGATAATGTACAATCTGTATCATAAACGAACAGTCAAAGATAAAAAATAATTCTAAGTGTTAACATCTATTAACAAAATAAAATTTTCTCTTTAGCAAAATTATCCACTGTCAATGAAGTTGCAAAAGGTTAAATGTAATAAAACTAAAGGAGCCTGATTTGTTGATTTGCATTAAAAAAAACAAAAACATGTAAATTATATGTACAACTGGTGTCAAATATATTTACAGCTGTTTTGATCTTTATTTAAATGTTTTTACTTAAACAGCTTTATAGAAGATCAATATAATTTGTGGCATAGAGTTTGAATAAAAGAAATAGAGAATGAACTTGTTCAATATAAAACGTGACCAAAAAAATCAATGAATTATTTCATTAATTAGGTTATTTCTAAACGTTCTATAATCAACAAGGGAAATATAAAAAAACTCAGCAACCATTAATCTACTTGATAGAATAAAATACCTTTGCAAAAACACAAAAAAATCAATATGTTTCGTTTCGTATATTTGCTTTTTAGCGTATTACTCTGTTCAATAGTGGCTCCTGTTGCTGCACAAAATTCAATTGATGATACGCAAGTCTACGGTTTAGAGCCAATACTTCACAATGGGGAAGTTTATAATTATTTTCCAGGTGTTGGCGTAAAAGGGCATCAGTACTTTGAACAAAAAGATTTTATTGAAGGCACTATTTCCGTTCGAGGCACTACCTATGAAAATGTTTTTTTAAACTATGATATCTTAAATCAACAAGTGATTTTAAAATATCTAGATCCACAAGGCTCAAACAGATTATTAGCCGTTTCGAAAGCCTGGTTAGAAAAGTTCAGTATTGGAGAAGAACAATTCTCTGTTATATTGAAATCCGATGGCCAGAAAATAATTGTACAAACTCTAAATGAAGGATCAATTCAATTGCATATACAATGGACTAAAAAATTGGTTGCAGATATCTCTTTTGTCTCGGAGTACTATACTTTCGATAAAAAGCATCAAACTCTTTATATATCATATAACAACACTTTACAAGAATATAAAAACACAAAAACCATCTTGGCACTACTCAATCCATCAGCTCAAGAAAAAGTAAAAAAATATATGAGGCTCAAGAAAATAAAAAATCGCAGCAATTCTATGGAGCAGTTGAATGAACTTTTAGTTTACTGTAATCAACTTGGTCTATGAAAACTATAATTTTATATTTTCAGTTGTTATGGCTGCCTTTATTTTTGATCAGTCCCGATTCGAAGGAACCCATTAAAGTTCATGCGGATAAGCTTCCTTTTTCAGCTTTCGCAAAGCTAATTGAAGAAAAAGCAAATTTAAAAATCTATTATCAGGAAAGCTGGGTGAAAGATATAATTGTTACTCTTCACAATGATAGTATTTCACCTTTAGAGGCTGTTAAAAAAGCTCTTTTTGGTTCAAAACTAACCGTTTCTGAATGGGAAGGGAATCTTATATTGCTTTCTTCTGAACAGCTCATTACAAAACTCCCCCCCTATCAAATTATAAAAGAAGCAGGTCTTCAACAAGCGGATGCTTCCCTCACAAAACAAATTGAAAAATCAGCTTATTTAAAAGGACGTATGGCTGACCTGCAAGTGATTACCCTAGGCAAACAAGAGCAAAGTTCGGGTACACGAGCTGTTGAAATTTCAGGGAATATCCATAAAGCCATAAGTGGCGAAACCATCCCTGGGGCAACTTTATATATCGAAGAGACTAAGAGTGGTACAGCTGCTGATAATCAGGGTCGTTTTTCACTGAATATTCGGCCTGGAAAATACACGGCTCGTTTCAATTTTCTTGGTATGGAAGAAAAAAGATATCATCTAAACATCTATTCCTCAGGATCGTTTAATGTGGAAATGAATCAGGCCAATTTCGAAATGGACGAAGTAGTAGTTTATGGTGACAAACAGATGAATATACGCGTAAAAGATCCAGGCTTAGAAAAAATTGCAGTTAAAACCATACGCGAAATTCCTATGATGATGGGGGAACAAGACATTTTAAAAGTGTCGGAAATGCTTCCGGGAATTGTGAGCGTTGGCGAAGGTTCATCAGGAGTAAATGTACGCGGTGGAAATGCTGACCAGAATGCTTTCTATATCAACAATATCCCCATTTATAATACTTCTCATTTATTTGGGTTTTTTCCAGCTTTTAATTCAGAGATCATTAATGATTTTTCGATTTATAAGGGCTATATTCCTGCTTCATATGGAGGAAGATTATCTTCTGTTTTTGATATTAAAACACGTGAAGGTAATAAAAAAAATTACACTTTGCATGGCGGAATAAGCCCAATATCTGCCAATTTAATACTTGAAGGTCCAATCAAAAAAGAGACAGCCTCTTTCATACTAAGTGGTCGAAGAAGCTACTCCGACTGGATTTTAGCTAAGATTGATGATCCAACAATAAACGCCAGCTCATCAAAATTTGCCGATTATACAGCTTCTGTAAACTACGACACTCAAAAGACTCAGTTGACTTTATTTGGATATTATAGCAATGATTATTTCCAACTCGCGGATTTAAATACTTACAGCTATTACAATAAAGGAGCTTCTGTGAACTACGGCCATAATTTCTCTGATTACAAAAGGCTTAATATTTCTGCGGTTGGCTCTTTATATGGCTTCAGCACACTCGACACACAACAAGAGACGACTTCTTATGAGCATAATTATCAAATAGCTGATTTTGAAACCAGAATTGAATTTGAACAACGCTTAAACGATAAACACAATTTACTATATGGCGCAACTGCAATTGTTTATAGTTTAGATAGAGGGACTGTGAATCCTTATGGTATTGAATCACTTAAAGTAAAAACCGAATTAGGAACAGAGCAATCTATTGAAGGTGCCGTTTATATAACTGACAATTATCACATTACGCCTCGATTAAGCACTAATATCGGATTTCGATTTGGTGCTTTCGGTGCTTTCGGTGCAAAAACGGTTTATACTTATTTTGAAGACTATCCAAAAGAAGATCGCTATATTCAAGATTCTATACAATTTAAGAAGGGCGAAATTATAAAATGGTATTTTTCTCCCGATATTCGGGCAGCAATTAATTTTGAAACGGATAAAAACGGAAGTTTAAAAGTTTCCTATAACCGAACGCATCAAAATATTTTTATGCTAAATAACACCATCGCCATAGCCCCAAATACACAATGGAAATTGGCTGATTATTATTTAAAACCGGCAGAGAGTCAGCAAATTTCTGCTGGTATTTTTAGAACAATACCCTATGGAGACTGGGAAACGTCTTTTGAAATGTTTTACAAGAAAACGCATAATTATACCGAATTTAGAGATGGGGCAGAATTTATCGACAATCCAAATGTAGAACAATCCGTACTTCAAGGTGACCAGAATGCTTATGGCTTTGAATTTTTAATAAAACGCAGCGGGCATAAATTAAACGGATGGTTTGCCTATACATTTTCACGTGCTTTTGTAAAGATTGCCAATGAGAATAGCTGGGAACAAATTAATCAAGGGAAATTATACCCGGCAAGCTTTGATATTCCGCATGTAATAAATGCGATGATCAATTACAAAATAAGAAAACGGATTAGTGTATCATCAACTATTACTTATCAAAGTGGAAAACCTGTTACCTATCCAATTGCCAATTATACAATTGAGGAACTGGACTTTATCGACTATTCGAGTCGCAATAAATACCGAATACCTCATTATTTTAGAGCCGATATTTCGATGAAAATTGAAGGAAATTTAAGGAAGAATAAATTCATACATAGCTCATTTTTATTTAGTGTATACAATTTAACCGGTCGGGAAAACCCTTATTCGGTATTTTTCGATCAGGCGAATGGGTATTTGATGAGTTATCAATATTCAATTATAGGGGTACCATTATTTACGGCTACTTGGTTATTTAAACTTGGGAATTATGCTTCGAAATAAAATCATAGTATTTATATTAGCGTTAGGATTTTTATCAGCGTGTATTAAACCCTACACACCTAAAATTGATACTGAAACCAGTTCAAAAATTGTAGTTTCCGGGAAATTAACCAACACGGATGAGTATTGGCAATCTATTACCCTTAGCAAATCAATCCCTTTAAATGAAAATATTTTCGAAAAACTAACGGGATGCGAAGTCAGCATCTGGGATGAAAATGGCAACGAATATAAAGCCTTCGAATCACAATCTTCTCCAGGCATCTATATGTTCCATATCGATAAAGAAAACATAAAAGTAGGCACTGCATATCATATTCATATATTAACTCCGGATGGAGACGAACTTCAATCTGAGCCGGAAATAATGACGAAAGTTGGAGAAATTAAACCTCCTCAATACAAGATCGACAGCATATACAATGGAGCTTATAAATACTATACAAGGGGCTTACAGTTTTTTTTAGATATTGAAGGAGACGAAACAAGCAGTAATTATTATTTAATTGAGTTGGTTTCAACTTATGAGCATCACGCCTCTTATCCCCGCGAGTGGTATTATGATGGAGTTATTCATCATATTTATCCTCCTGATTCGTCTTTAATGACTTGCTGGACTACAGCTCGAGTACCAGAAATAATGACCCTCTCTACTGAAAATCTTTCAGCAAATAAATTTCATAACTTTAGCCTTCATTTTGTGCCCTTAAACAGAGATTATCTTACTTATGGTTATAGTTTGCTTGTTCGTCAGGTGGGTTTATCAAGAAAAGCATTTATTTACTGGGAAAGCGTGCGTTTAAACAACAATCAAAACGCATCACTTTATAACAAGCAACCCGTAGATACACAAGGAAATATAAAGAATTTAACGCATCCCGAAAAAGAAGTACTTGGTTTTTTTAGTGCCTCAGCTATTAGTGAGCAACGTATATTTATTGATGCTATGCCAACGAATCCATTTCCAGGTTGCTTACCGGAAGTAATCGAACATGGCGGTTTACGAGATATTGGAAGAGAAAAATATCCAGGCTTTTTAATGAGCGATTATAAAGGCGGTTTTCTGTTGGTTTACTTATCAGAACAATGTGTAGATTGCTCGTCTCATAGCGGAACTAATGTTAAACCAAACTTTTGGCCCTATTAAATAATGCGTATGAAAATCTTAAAATACATTCTTATTCTGCCAATTTTTATTGGGTTTGGTTTTATTCAAGCTCAAAATAATAATTTTAGCAAAGAGCATGTTCGAATATTTACAGATCGTACTTTATTTATTAGCGGCGAAGAAATTCAATTTGCTGCTTTTTTAGAAAACCAAAACGATCAAAGCAAAACGCTTTATCTTGAGTTAATTTTGCCTGATGGAACACCTCTAGTTTCTCAGAAACATTTAATTGTAAATAAACAATGTCGAGGAGTTTTGGAAATTCCTCAAGACTTACTTAGTGGAACCTATTATCTCAAAGCCTATACTAAGTATATGCGAAATTACGGAGCAAATAGCTTCTTCTATTTGCCGCTAAAAATTGTAAATCCTTATACTCAGGATTTTTTAACCGGAACTGATGCCGAAGTATTTGATTCAATTATAGATTCCCCCTTTCTTTTAAACAAAAGCACAGGAAGCAATCCTAATCATTTTCAAATTAATCTAAATCAAGATGAATTACAAGGTTTAGAAAACGTGAGTATCAGTATTGTTCCTGCCCATAGTTTCCAAAAAACGAATTTTAATTCACAAAACAATCCTATTTCAAACAATAAATTCTTTCCCGAAACACGCGGATTATCTTTGAGTGGCTTCCTTGTTGACAGCATTAGCAATCAACCTTTGGCATATAAAGAGGTCACCTTATCCATTATCGAACAGAAAAATTTTATCCCAACACTGACCGGACCTGATGGTCGGTTTTATTTTTCGCTTCCCGAAATCACAGGCAATCATGATCTCTTCATCAGTACAAAAAAGGAAGAAAATGTACATGCTAAAATTTTAGTTGATAAAGATTACGATTCAGAGCAAATTCTATTACCGAATCCACCTTTTATATTATCGAAAGAAGAACGCTTAACGGCCTTAGTGTTAGCACAGTTCAATCAAATTAAGAAGAATTATTTTAGAAAAAAAACCGAATATACTTTAGACACATTTTCAATCCCTTTTTATGGCATTGCTAGTGACATCTTGTATTTGGATAAATATATATCGTTAGAAACTTTGGAAGAATATTTTACTGAACTTCCTGGTTTAATACACATTAAGAATCAAAAAAAACAAAAATCTTTTATTATCTCAAGCTCGATTCACGATATGTCTATTTATGCACCCTTAGTTTTAATTGATATGGTTGCCGTTGAAGATTATAATCGAATTTTAGCAGTTTCGCCTCACGGTATAGAAAAAGTTGAAATTATTCCACATCCCTATGTTTATGGTAATTTTATTTATGGTGGAATTATAAGTATTCGTACTCGTAAAGGAGACTTTGGAGGCATTAGTTTACCAAAAACAGGTTTGTTTTTCAATTTCGATTTCTTTCAACCAAAATCAAATTATAAAAAAATAGACGATTCCAATTTGGAAGATGATGCTGGAAACACTATTTTTTGGGATGTTTATAACATAAATGAAAATACAAGCATTGATTTGAAAATTAAAAAAAGCCATCAATTCAATAGCTATTGGATCATTATTCAGGGGATTAATACTGAAGGAGAAATTATCAGAAAAACATATTCCTTAGACTATAATTAACAATTTAAGAGCTTTGCAAAACTCATCTTTTGACCCAACTCTTCATTAGAATCTTCTTCAAAATCCTCATTTACGGAAGTAAACTGTGGTTTTTCATCTGATTTTGTCTCAATTTGAATCAAAATCTATCGTCTTGCAAAGCTCTCAATTTTTATTATCTCACAGGTCTCAAAAAAAATCTAAACAAATCTTATTTGTTTATTACAAAAAGAGACCCTAATAAAACTTAGTATTCCTTGTTCGATATTAATTATTGGCCTAACAAACAGCTGGTTATATTAAGTTGCCATTGGTAGCATTAGATCATCCTGACGACGAAGGAGGAAAGATCTGTTTAAGCCTCTATCGTTTTAATATTAAACAGATTACCTTTGGTTAGGGCTAAAACCGTTCTTCTCCGTCGGACTTCGGCGTAAGCTCTGTCTATTGCTGACGGATCAGAATAACTAAAAACTTGTTTTGCAATGTCTCAGGTGCAAAAAAGGGCTGCTCAATAAAGAACAGCCCTTTTCCTTAATCAGGTCTTCGTTTTATTAGAACTTATCCCAATATAATTTGGTACCTAGCTTATCACCTCCAATAGCAGAAGCTGCAGCTGTGTAATTAGTTCCATTTAATGTTTGTTCACCACTAGGATAAGTATATCTATATGGGAATCCTCCGTCAGCTGGAGTAGGAGGCATATTCATAGCTGGAGCGTCTAACCTCCTCCATGTAGACCAACCTTCATAACCACGAAGATAGAAAGAAATCCATGCTTGAGTTCCAATCTTCTCTTTCCAAGCAGCAGCATCGTAAGCAACATCCGCTTGAGCTAAATAAGCAGCAGCATCAGCAGATGTTCCACCCCAAGATTCAATAGAAGCTTTTACTGCATTATCATATAAATCAGCTGCATCATCACCAGTGATACCACGAGCAGCGGCTTCAGCTAAATAAAACTGAACCTCAGAATAAGACATCAAAGCGTTTCCAAAAGTTGGATCCTGAGAAATGGCAACATTAATATGAGAGTAGAGACCAAAAGCTGAGCTCTCTCCGTAATCACCACCTAAATAGGTATCATCACCTAAATTTTGCTCAAAATATAATGGCAAACGAGGATCGTTTAAGCTACTCATCTTATCGATTAAGGTGTTAGCTGCAACAAAGTCCAGACGACCGCTAAGTGTTAAATCAACATACAAAGGATTTGTATTAGGTGTTCCACCTAAATAATGGAAAATAGCATCATCATCAGATGAGGCAAATGTTCCGCTTTTAGCAGCTTCAATACTTGAGGAAACTAAAGCACTTTCAGAAGAAATATCTGCAAGCTGAACAGCCATCTTTACTTTTAATCCATTAGCAAAAGCTTTCCATAAAGCAACATTACCACCGTAAATAAGATCGGCATCACCAAAGCTTCCATTTGCAACATCAAGAGCACTGATATCAGCACTAATGCGAGTAAGCAAATCTTTATGAACTGTTAAACCATCATCATAAACAGGAAGTACATTAGTAATATCCAAAGCTTCAGTATAAGGGATATCTCCCCAAAGTGTAACCATACGATTCCAAGTATAAACAGCAACAATATCAATAATAGCTAGTCTGTTTGCTTTAGCAGCGATAGCTTCAGGAGCAGCAAATGTTTCAGCACTAAGCAACTCATTAGCACGATCTAAATCTTGCAATACATCGCGATAAAAAGTTCTCCATGCATTATCAGGAACGTTTCTTGAAAAGATTTCGTAATTACTTTCGTCAGTATAGGTAGTTTCCGTTAAATATTGTGACCAAAGGTCAAAATCATTATGGTTTACATTTAAACTAACAATCTGATCAGATAGATTTTTTTCCGCATTCGAAAACAGAGTGTTTCCTGGGATTTCAGTCGGGCTCTTAACATCCTTGTTCAAATCAGTCAAGGGATCCTTGGAGCAAGAGACTGCTATTAGGGCAATTAAAATATATATTATTTTTTTCATCTTGAATAATTTTTAAAATTGAACTTTAAGATTGAAACCAATGTTACGCGTTGTTGGCATAACTCCACTTTGCCATCCTTGAGCATTACCGGCACCCAAGCCTGCTTCAGGATCAGCATCAGGAAGATTCTTAAAAAGAATCCAAAGATTGGTACCAACCAAACCTACAGAAAGGGAACTAATTCCAGTATTTTGTAATACCCTATTTGGAATATTATATGAAATCTGAGCTTCTCTTAATTTTACATAAGAAGCATCATAAACAAACTCAGCATTTGGATTCTTTTTCCAACCATAAGGTCCACTATAACGGTCAGCATAAACACGAGTTGTATTCACTTGACCATCTTCTGTAACACCTTCTAATATAACACCACCACCATCGGCAACAGCATCTCTAACAGGGTTTCCCAAATCGTTTAAACCGGCAGTATTTGCATACAATCCTGTACCTTGACCATAATACTGGTCTAAAGAAAATACGCTACCACCTTTTTGAATATCAATTAAGAAACTAGCGGTCCAGCTTTTGTAAGAGAAACTATTGGTAACACCGGCATGCCAATCAGGATTAACATTACCTAATACATTATCAACAGTAGTTGTTCTTAAATAAAAACCATTATCACCAACTACTTTTTGGCCATCTAAATAGATAAAATCTTTTCCTTGAATTGTTCCGTAAGGTTCACCAACTCTGGCATTTAAAGTAAGGCCACCCTGAAAACTACCCAATTGAAGGTTTTTAACATCTTCGAACAAAGAAACAACTTCATTACGATTAGCAGCCCAGTTAACGTTAACATTCCAAGTGAAGTCATTCGTTAGAACAGGAGTACCAAAAATATTTAATTCAATACCTTGGTTTTGTACTTCACCTGCATTAACATATTTAGTTGTATAACCAGTAGCAGAAGAAACTGCAACAGGCATAATTTGATTAATAGTATTGGTTTTATAAGCAGCAAGATCGAAACCTAAACGTTTGTTCAAGAATGTCATTTCTAAACCAGCTTCCATACTCTTAGTCTTTTCCGATTTCAATGCATCATTGTTTTTAGTACTCGGTACTGAGAATAATGAAGCATTGCCGAAAGGGCTTGGTTGACTATAGGTGTCGTATAAACTTGCAAAAGGAGCATCATTACCAACTTCAGCATAATTTAATCTTACTTTACCAAACTGCATCCAATCGGAATCAACAAGGTTAGAGAAGATAAAACTACCTGAAATAGAAGGGTATAAATAACTATTATCATCCTCAGGTAATGTAGAAGATTGGTCTCTTCTTAATGTAGCATCTAAATAAAATAAGCTATTATAACCTAGAGAAACACTTCCGAAAATACCATTAACACCAATTTTTTGAGCTGATTCCAAAGCAGCCAAAGGAGGACTTGCAGAGTTGGCAATAGAATAAAGATCAGGAACAATTAAACCTCCGTTTGTAGAAGCATAAAGAAAGTTTCTGCTGTTTCTTCTGATATTACCACCCACTAAAGCAGAAAGGCTTAGTTTATCAGTTAGCTCTTTTTTGAAATTAAGCATTACATCATAGTTGGTTTCCATAAAGTTAATATTAGTTCTGGCATAACCGGAAGTAACATCACCTAAACCAATACCAAAAGCACCAGAAACGCTACCGTAACCTTTAAATTCTTCTATAAATTGAGAATAATAATCTAAGGAAGCTCTTGCAGTAAGGCTTAAATAATCATTAATATCCCACTTAGCTTGAATATTTCCAAAAAGGTGATCACGTGTATCTTCAGGAACATTATTATAACGCTCCCAATAAATGTTATTCCAATAAATTGGATTATTATTACCATATTCAGGTCCGGCAGGGTTCCATGTATAGTTTTTCCCGGTAAGATCATAGATGTCTTTTTGATCTTGAACATCAGTATTCACCTGCCACCACTGACGGAAACTAGACATAACATTGTCGGAATAACCTGTGTTATTACGACCAACAGTACTTTGGTGAACGAAATTTGCAGAAGAACTAACAGTTACATTATCTAAAACCTTATGGCTTCCTGACAATGCAAAACTATTTTTATCTAATTTACTGTTTGGTAAGATACCTGTTTGTACAAAATTAGTATAAGACAAACGGAATTCAGTATTTTCAGAAGAACCGTCTACAGCAAGTGTATTTGAAGTTGTAACCGCTGTTTCAAAAAATGTGATAGGACCATTGGCAGCATTAACCCAAGGTGTAGCTGTTTGGTAATTTGGAGATTCTGGAACGAATGCATCCCACTGATAAACCAACAAATTAGGATCAAATGCTTCACCATAAGAAGCATCTTCTGTTGATGGAAAATATAAAACATCAGCTCCATTAGTCCAAGGTAAAGGACCTTCTGATAAACCTGGATGATCTCCACCACTATAATAAGGGCCGTAACCTCCACCATATCCGGTTTGATAAGTAGGGAATGTGCTTTTGTCAACAACACCAGCTGTAACATTAGAGCTAAATGAAACTCCAATACCTTTAGCACCTAATCCTTTGTTATCACTTCCTGTTTTGGTAGTAATAAGAATAACACCATTTGCAGCGCGAGAACCGTATAATGCAGTTGCGGCAGCACCTTTTAATATACTAATGGATTTAATGTCATTTGGATTAATGTCGGAAACACCACTACCAAAATCGAAACCTGCTCCACCTCTCTTTTGATAGCCGGTATTGAAAGTTGAATTGGTAATAGGCACTCCGTCAACTACGAATAAAGCCTGATTGTTACCGGTAAGAGATTTAGATCCTCTAATTATAATGTTAGTAGATCCACCCATGTTACCACTTGATTTAACTTCAACACCTGATACACGTCCAGATAGTGAATTAATTAAGTTGTTGTTTTTTGCTTCATTGATTGCATCACCGCCAATTTCTTGTGCAGCATAACCTAGGGATTTCTTTTCCCTTGAAACACCAAGAGCTGTCACAACAAACTCATCCAATTGTAAAGCGGAAGATTTTAAAACAACATTAATTACAGTTTGTCCAGTAAATGCAACTCTTTGAGCTTCCATTCCTACAAATGAAAAAAGAAGAGCAGTAGCATCAGTAGGAACTGATAAACTGAATCTTCCATCCATATCAGTAGTAGTACCAAGGCTAGTGCCTTCTACAACTACAGATACTCCGGGAAGAGTACCTCCGTCTTCAGAACTGCTAACAGTACCTGTAACAGAAGTTTGTGCAAATACACCTTGAAGACCTACAAAGGCTACCAAAGCGAGCATTACAATAATTTTTCTCATAACTTCTAAAAATTAATTAATAAGATAATTTAAATTTGGTTTTTTTATTATGTTTTACAAAACCTCTTTTGCCAACCAAAACCCAATGTTTTGGTTAAACAAGCTTGCAATTTAAACACTTTTTTTAATATTAGACACATTTTTTATATTTTTTTTTAACACTTCTTCACATATACGGGAAATACAAATGCTTATTTTCAGTATTTAATGCCTTTACAGTTATATAAATAACCACGATAGCTATCGGGATCGGGATATTGAATTGAATTACAAGCAATAATGTCGCTAAACGTTACAGATTTACTTGAATACGTCTGATTAAATACTGCTCATTTTGTTATATTATTGTATAACAATGGATTGATCAATTTAATTATTAGCATATCCGTGTACAAAATTAAAAATTCTTGCGGATGAAAAAATCCAATTTTCCGTTAACTTTGCAGTTCTAAAAGAGTCATTCATGTTTAAAAAAATCATTCTCATTTGCTTTTCCGTATTCTTATGGACAATCTATTCTTGTAATACTCCACAAAAGCAGCCTAAAAATCCTACAGAAGAAATTGCGCTTTCTGAGCCTGTTTTGCTTTTTGATATCCCTATTGATTCTTTTGTTGTGGAAAAAGGAAAAGTAAAACGCAATAAAAACCTGTCCGATATTTTACTAAAACAAAATGTTTCTTATGCGCGTATTGCACAATTGGTTGATATTGCAAAACCTGTTTGTGATGTGCGCAAAATAAAAGCCGGAAACAACTATTATCTTTTTAAAGATCCTGATTCCTTGCAGCGTTTGCGCTATTTTGCCTATGAAAAGAACCGTGTTGAATATGTGGTTTTTGATCTGAGTGATACCATAAAAGCTATCGCCGGCAAAAAGCAAATAATTCGGGTTTTAGATACGGTTACGGGTGTTGTAAATTCTTCTCTTTGGAATGCGATGGTTGACAATAAAGTAAATCCGGAATTAGCCAATGAATTATCAGACATTTATAGTTGGACGATTGATTTTTTTGGCATTCAAAAAGGAGATAATTATCGGATTTATTACGAGCAATTAGTGGTAGACGCCGATACTTTTGGAATTGGGAAGGTTTTTGCAGCTCGTTTTAATCATCTGGGAACAGATTATAATGCTTATTATTTTGAGCAAGATTCTGTAGGTGAATATTTTGATGAGGAAGGGAAAAGCTTGAGGAAAACATTTTTAAAAGCGCCCCTAAAATTTAACCGTATCAGCTCTCGCTTTTCGAATAGCCGTATGCATCCCATTTTAAAAATTCGCCGTCCTCATCACGGTGTTGACTATGCTGCTGCTTCCGGCACGCCTGTTCATACCATTGGAGATGGCGTGGTAATCAAAAAAGGCTATCAAAAGAATGGTGGTGGCAACTATCTTACTATCAAGCATAATGGAACGTATTCAACATCTTATATGCATCTCAGAGGTTATACAAAAGGAATGCATATTGGAAAAACGCTAAAGCAAGGCGATTTGATTGGATATGTTGGACAAACGGGTTTAGCCAGCGGTCCACATCTCGATTTTAGAGTCTATAAAAACGGCCATGCCATCAATCCTTTAAATCTGAAATCGCCTTCTGCAAGTCCTGTCGATTCCATTCATTTACAAAGTTTTTATAGCTTAAGAGACAGTTTGAATAACATTTTGTTTCCAGCAAAATAAGGCTCGGATGTAATTAGATTTAGGGCTTATTGCGAAAAATAGGCTATGTTTTTTGTTATCAGATTCTATAACTGTTTGGATTTATTTTTTGAAAAGGTTATATGTAGTCCTTTCCTGTTTTCGATATGCCACAACTATTTTTCTTTATTCGCGAAAAAATTGTAAGTAATCAAAATGAAACTACAGATTCAAGAATATTTTAGATTGCAATATTTTATCAGCGTCTATCTGTGAAATCTGCAGGAACATTTTCACCAGAGCGTATTTTTTCCCGCAGATAACGCAGATTATCGCAGAAACACTACCCCTTTTATACTTTTTTCTTGGCAAAAACATGCCTAAAAATACAATGGGATCCCCAATTCTTAATATTACCTCCTATAAATAAAGGGATATAGGGCGCCTTTTAATAATATAGCGAAAACAGGAGTTTTTGAATAGGCTGTATATAATACCAAATTAAAGACAAGTCAGGCTGAAATATTTTGGTTTAGATCGCTCACTTTGCCAAGATCATAGGGTTTCATTTCAAGATATTGCATTTCTCCGTCTTCATCTAGCCAAACACATAATAGTTCATTTCTGCTATTATTAAGTCTCACAATTATCATACGGAACTCTTTGTGAAATAAATGATAAACGATATCCCCAACTTTGAAATTCTTAATTTTAAAGTTCCCCATAGTTAAATAACTCCGTCTAAACAATTTCCTGTTTTAATGGAATAAGGATGTCTTGCGATATCTTCTTTCATCCCTACTTTGTTAAAAAATTCTCGATTATGAATTCCTTTGAGTTTTGGACATTTGTAATGGTGATATTGCCCGGTGGTATTATCTTTTACATATTTCCACCCTAATAATGCGAATATTTTTTTCATGGCCGAATTTTTTAAAAATACAACATTAATTCTGAAATTTAGACTAAAAGAATGTTTCAAAAAAACTTCGTAAGTAAAGATAGTGTGATTAATACAAATTTGAAGCAGTTAATTACCAAGCGTTAATATCTATTTATCAAATGAGCGGTTTTAACAGTTAAGCGCAAGGTTTAGAATTCAAAGTTTCGGATTAAAATATGAAAATCGAAATAAAAAATACCAGCAATGAGTTTTATATGATGTTTGTTTTGTAGGAATAGTTTCAGCCAATTAGTGTGCTTATGAAGTTAAAACAACATAGTTATACAATAACCTCGCTTACGATGATTCAATACATCAACAAGTTCGTATTTGATAGAAAAGCAAATAATTTAAAAATTAACATTGCCTAATTGCACAACGGGTTAAAGGTGTAATTCTGAAAGGAGAAATAGAACTTGTTTAAAGTAAAACAGCAAAACTGCGAGCGAGCCCTTGGTGCCATTGACTTCAGCTATTTTTGATTCCGTAGCTAAGGCTATGCAATAAAAAATGAGATTCGTCACTGGACACCAGTGGTTTACTCTCGAAATCACTCTTTAACTTTAAACAAGTTCAT
>JAGGUP010000130.1 GCA_021158405.1 Bacteroidales bacterium | reverse complement strand
ATAGAGATTTACACCTCGCAAGAATCGCCCATGCAATTGGGCTTTTCTTCAGGCGCTTTCATTAGCTTTAGCCAAATCGTTAAATAATAGAGTTTGCAGCCTCCGCATATTCCAAAAGCGGTTTCTATAAACAATAAGAAAAGGCAAATTAGGCACAACATACAAACGGGTTCAAAATAGTGAATGTCGTTTTGCAGCAATAGTGAAAGAACAAAAATGACAGTTGCTAAACCCAGACCCAAACTCCAGGCAAATTTCTTTTGAACAGCTCCAATTGGCAAAGCCGATTGTTTGCGTACAATTAATCTTCCAAGAAAAAGTGTTGGTGAAAATCTAGGATTAATAAATATTCCGATCAAAAAATTGATTAAAAGAAATCCGGAAATGTAGGGAATCACAATGTATTTATTTAAAATAAAACCATTAATAAACGCAATGATACCAAGCAAAAACATAATGCCGGCACTTGCTCGCATAGCTCTTTCATTTAAAATTTTATAACCTTTTCCTTCAATTGAATCTCCAAAACTAATAATAGACATAATGTTGTTTTTGTATTTATACCAAATTAACACCAAAACTACCGGCAATCTTGATCTCAAATTGGTATTAAAAGGATGCGAAATTAAGGTATTGTTAATGTGGCAACATTATTTGGGAAAACTTTGTGATTTTTATAACATTTCGAAACTCAATTTATTTTTTCTTCCAACGCAACCTTTTTGCCTCTTTCATCCTCATTAAAGTAGATCACCTAAAAATGTATGCTATGAAAATAAAACACCTTCTTATTCTGCCCGTCTTTCTTTTGATGAGTTTTTCCTTTCTTCAGGCTCAAACAGAAATCAAAACGAACACTAAAAAAGACAAGGATTTAAAATTAGAATCCCCAATTCCAGTTGGAATATTTAACGCAACAAGCATCGGGGTTTTAAGCGGATCTTCTCAAAATCAGCAGTCGGCTCCTTTTTCTTTCCTTTCGCTAATGTTATATCAATTCGATGAAAATATAGCAGCTGGCGCAGGTTTGGGAATTGACTTTTTGGAAGAAACCTATATTCCATTAGTTGCTGACTTCAGATATTATTTGAGAGGAACCCGTTTTTCCCCTTTTGTTTTTGCTCAGGCCGGGTATAGTTTTCCAACTCAAAAAAGTGCAAATCAAGATATTATTTATGCGCACTATGATATTTGGCCATATCCATATCCTCAAGCGGAAGCCGTAAAACCAAAAGGAGGTTTTCAAATTAATCCGGGTTTTGGCATACGCCATATGTTTCATAACGAATTTGGTTTGGAGATTTCCTTTGCCTATCACTATCAACGATTGAGTTATCAATACAGTTCAAACACGCGTATAGAAACCGATTATAATCGCTTGAATCTTAGAATAGGAATCATATTTCAATAATATTTAGCCTTATGAAACCAATATATTCATTAAATAAAAAAAGGATGAAATTTTCACTTGGGAATTTCATTCAATTCATCAATAAAAATTATTTCCAGATGAAAAAGAGATTAAACCTACTTGCAATCGTGCTGATTATTATAACAGCATCTTCTTGCAATGATAAAATTACAGAGGTTTTTGTGGGGAATAACCCTATTTATATGAGTTACGAAGACCTTGCTAAATCGGTAAAACAAACCAATATGCAGGAATTGATAAACCCGGGAAAAATCTATTTTAAAGATGATTATCTATTCATTATTGAAGATAGAAAAGGGATTCATATCATCGACAATTCTAATCCTTCAAATCCGCAAAATATAAGTTTTATAGAGATTCCCGGTGTAGTTGATATGGCCATAAAAGGAGATATTCTTTATGTGGATTCTTACATAGATTTTGTGGTGCTTAGTTTAGCAGATATTAACAATGTGGTGGAAATTAAAAGGATGAAAGATATATTTCCATACACTTTACCTGCTTATGATGAGAATTATCCCCTTGCTCAGATCGAGCAGGAAAAAGGTGTGGTGATTGGTTGGGAGATAAAAACTATACGGCAGGAAGTGGAAAATAATTATTATCCAATTTATTGGGAAGGCGGGATGTATTTAGATGCTTTAAGTTCTTCTTTTTCTTCAAACGCAGGAGGAATAAGTAGTAGTGGTTTTGGCGTTGGCGGTTCTATGGCTCGTTTTGGAATTAGTGAAAATACATTGTATACCGTGGACGATAATCAATTGCATATTTTTGATATTACCAATGCTGATAGTCCCATATTTTATGGAGATTATTCCGCAGGTTGGGCCATCGAAACACTTTTTATTTCAGGTGATAAATTGTTTTTGGGAAGTCAGAATGGCGTGTTTATTCACGATATTGCAGTACCACGCGTTCCGCAATATATAAGTCAATTTTGGCATATGACAGGTTGCGATCCCGTGGTTGTTTCCGATACTTTGGCTTATGTTACTTTGCGTGGAGGAAATGCTTGCGGAAATTCGTTAAACAGATTAGATGTAGTGTCGGTAGCAGATTTTACGAATCCAAAATTAATTGCCACTTATGCAATGACCGGTCCTTATGGATTAGGAATTGATAACAATACGCTTTTTGTTTGTGATGGCGATGCCGGTTTGAAAGTGTATGATGTGACAGATCCTTTAGCTATCGATCAGAATAGTTTGGCAAATTTTCCAAATATTGTGGCAGTTGATGTAATTCCGTACAACGGACTCTTATTCTTAATCGCAGAAGATGGTTTTTATCAATACAATTATGATGATATCAATAGTATTCAGTTAATCAG
The DNA here is from genome assembly GCA_021158405.1 of Bacteroidales bacterium. Taxonomy (GTDB): domain Bacteria; phylum Bacteroidota; class Bacteroidia; order Bacteroidales; family UBA12170; genus UBA12170. Next base: position 1,743 of record JAGGUP010000130.1, on the reverse strand, counting down.
TAAAATAGAAGTAGTAAATAGTAAAAAATAAGTAAACATGAAATCAATTTCCAAGATTCTATTTCTGTTCTCCTTGCTATTTTTGCAAGCGTGTCATATTGAATGTGGCGATTGCTTTACTCCTCCTGCAAGTTTTGCTTTTGAGTTTGTTGACAAAGTAAGTGAGGAAAATTTATTCGCAAATGGGACCTATGATTCATCCGATATTGAGATTATTAATCTCGCCGACAGTACACAAGTTGAATTTTTCTTTATTAGTGAAAACGGGTATAATATCATCGAAACCAATAGTATTGGATGGAAAACGGAGATTGTAAATTACAGTTTCAATGTTTCAACCCAACATATCTTTAATTTTCATGTAGATGCGGAGAGATTAAGTGATAATTGTTGCTCTTATACCGTTTATAATACAATAAAAATCACTGATGCTGAATTTATTATAGATAATAGATCGGGAATTTACAAGATTTTAATAGAATAAGTTTTGCTAATGATTGTGTATGTTGAGAATCATGAAAAAAAATAGAACACATTTGCTTATCATTCTTTTGGGAATCGCATTATTTCTTCCTGCTTGCGATAAATTGGACTTACTTGCTGATGTTCCTTCTTGTATTGAAGAAAAGATAAGAGATATAAAAAAAGAGGAAATGCGAAATCCACCAGCTCAGGTTTGGAAATGGGAAGCAGATGGAAATACTTACTATTATTTAACGTCCGATTGTTGCGATCAATACAATTACCTTTTTGATGAAAATTGCAATGTAGTTTGTGCTCCAGATGGTGGTTTTACAGGAAATGGCGATGGAAATTGTCCGGATTTTAACGGAGAAATAATAAAAACATTGGTTTGGAAAGATGACAGGAATGACTAAAAAAACGAAAAACATGAAAATCAAATTAATAATCTTTACAGTGATTATTTTATTTTCAATTTCATTGCAGGCTCAAGAAAGTAACGAGCACAAGCGCAAAGGGAAAATAGGAATTACATTCTCTTCATTTGGAGAGAGTGACGTATTTAGAATAGCTGGATTGGACGGTGAAGCAAGTTATTTAGGTGATAATTATTATGCTTTGGGAATTAGTTATGTTCGATCAATTTCCCATTGGTTGGAATTAGAAACTGGATTAGAATATTCACGTCATACAATTATAATTACGCCAGCTTTCAATCCAAATATTGATATTTCATCTCGGGAAACAAAATTATCTATTATCAGTACTCCGCTAATGCTTAGAGCAAATTTCTTGAAATTCTTTTTTATTAATGGAGGCTTATTTCTCGATATAGATACAAGTATATCTAGTTCTGTAGATAGCCAAACTGGAATTGGAACAATGTTTGGTATAGCAACAAAATATGATTTTAATTTTGGGGCTTCTATTTTTCTTAATCCATATGTTAAATTTCATTCTTTGGGGTCATTTTCGATGGGTGGAAACCAACAAAAATTACTTGAATCAGGAGTAAGAATAGGATTTGCTTTTTAAGGAGGAATAAATAAAATAAGAACTAAAGGCTTTTCTACTAATTTGTATCTTTGACAAACTCAATAATGGAATAATCAGACTAGTGAGCGATAAGCATTTAGAAGATATAATTAAAGGCTGCAAAAAGGGTGAAAGGAGATCTCAGGAGATGCTATATCAACACTATTCGGGAAAAATGTATGCGGTTTGTCTCTATTATGCAGGGAATAAACCAGAAGCCGAAGATTTTCTTCACAATGGATTTAT
>JAGGUP010000008.1 GCA_021158405.1 Bacteroidales bacterium | reverse complement strand
CTGCCCTATTGCTTTCTTTATGAATTAACCGATGAACTCCTTTTATCCGACTCACACCAGAACAGGAAACTGCTAAAGCAGCCAAGGGAGGAAATAAATCTGGCGTTTCTGTAGCGTCATAAACAAAGGGCAATAAATCTTTCTTTTCAACAAATATTCGGTTTCCTTCTTGATTAATAGTAGCTCCAACTTGTGTCAAAACTTCTACAATATTTTTATCGCCTTGCAAAGAATCCCGTTTTACGTTTTCCAACTGTATAGATCCATTTATCGCGGCCGCAACCAAGAGAAAAGCAGCTCCACTCCAATCTCCTTCTACTTGATATTTATTTGCATTATACTGCTGATTCCCTAGAATCTCAAAATGACTATAATCACTCTGTTTTACCTCTACTCCAAAATCTCTGAGAAGACTGATCGTCATATCGATATAAGGTTTGCTTTTTAAATTTTCGACAAGAAGCTGGCTGCTATTCCCAAGTCGTGGTAAAGCCATTAACATTCCGCTCAATAATTGAGATCCTTCACTAGCATCGAATATTATTTTACCGCCTTTTAGTGGGCCTTGAATTCTGATTGGAGCAAATCCATTGTTGGTAGAACACTGGGCTCCATTTGACCGAAGTACTTTCTCAATTAAATCCACAGGTCGCTTTTGTAAAGTCCCTTCTGCTTCGAGGATAAAGGGCTTATCATATAATGCTAAAATGGGCGAAAATAAATGTATTCCTAATCCAGACTCACTACTATTCAAATGAGTTGTAAGCTGATCAGAACCAGACCTAATATATAAACTAGTGTTCTGTATTTCAACATTCTTCCCTAAACTTCTTACCAATTCCAAAGCCGCATCCGAATCAGCACTGGAAGTGTATCCTTCAATCTGTACAGGATTTTCGGATAAGAAAGCAGCGGCAATAGCCCTTTGCATCATACTTTTAGAAGCAGGAGCTTGCAGCAAGCCTACTATTTTGGAAGGGCAAATTTCAATAATCATCTTTCTAGACTATCGCTTTGTTAATAATTTCTGTCTGATTATTGATACTTTCCTGATGAATTGCCTTGAAAATTTTAGAGATAAGATCGGGACTTAAACCTTTCTTATTCCCTAAGGCAATGCTTTGCTCAATTACCTTATTCCATCTATTATTTTGCAAAACAATTATATCGTTATCACGTTTAAACTCACCTATTTCATTAGCTATTTTCATACGTGCTTCCAATATCTCCATCAATTCGTGATCAAAATAATCAATTTTTTTTCTTAAACCGGTAAGCCGTGAATGCTCTTGTTGAGCGTCTCCTTTTGAACGAATTTTTAGTGAATTTAGCACTTCAGTAAATTGATCAGGAGTAATTTGCTGTTTAGCATCACTCCAAGCCTCATCAGGATTAGGATGCACCTCAATCATCAATCCGTCAAAATCTAAATCCATTGCTTTTTGAGACAAGCTTTGAATAAGATCACGTTTACCTCCAATATGACTTGGGTCATTAATGATAAGTAATTCCGGAAATCTTCTTTTTAATTCTATAGGAATCTGCCAGTTAGGAGCATTCCGAAAAGCAGAATCACCATAGCTGCTAAATCCACGATGGATAGCGCCCAACTTGGTAATTCCTGCTTTGTTTAAACGCTCCAAGGCTCCAATCCATAATTCCAAATCGGGATTGATTGGATTTTTCACAAAAACAGGAATATCAACACCTTCCAAAGCATCAGCAATTTCTTGAACGGCAAATGGATTTACAGTTGTTCGAGCGCCAATCCAAAGCACGTCGATATTGTGTTTCAACGCCTCATAAGTATGTTTTGAATTAGCAACTTCTGTACACACTTTTAATCCGGTTTCCTGCTTCACTTTGCTCAACCATTTCAAACCTTTAGAACCAACACCCTCAAAAGTATTGGGCCGAGTTCTAGGTTTCCAAATACCTGCTCTAAATACAGAGACATTTAAAGCTTTTAAAGCATGAGCAGTTTCTAAAACTTGTTCTTCGGTTTCGGCACTACATGGACCTGATATCAATAATGGTCTGTCGGTATAGTCTAGCCCCCACTCATTTACAGGCAGGAGATTTAATTTCGTTGTCATAGTGATTGATTTATTATTTTATAAATAGTATTAGATTTTTCCATCAATTGATTTAATCCTTCTTTATCTTCGTTTTGGATATGTTCTTTAAAAAGGGATAAGTTTGAAATATACAAGTCCAAAGCCTCCAACATATTGTCTTTATTCTGCAAGAAGATAGGATTCCACATTGCGGCAGAACTTCCTGCTAATCTAACTGTTGAAGCAAAACCACCTCCAGCAAGATTATAAATATTCCGTTCTTTATCTTCTACATTATAAGCTGTTAACGCTAAGGAAAAAGATAAAATATGCGAGAGATGTGAGAGGTAAGCCAAATCTTTGTCGTGCTCCTCAGCATCCATATAAATCAACTTCATATTTAGCGCTTTAAACAATAGCTTAACCAGATTCAATGGCATTCTTGCATTTTTCTCTGGATTACAAATAATGGCTACTTTATCGGTAAACAATTGCTCAAAAGAAGCAGCTGGCCCTGAATTCTCAATTCCCGCCATGGGATGTGCAGCCACAAAATTCTGCCCTTTTGGATGCTTACTTGCCAACTCAACAATTTCCTTTTTTGTCGATCCCATATCAACCACAACCTGCTCATCGAGCTGATCCAAAAGCGCTGGCATCAGTTCTAATATGCCATCAACTGGAGTGGCTAAAATAATGATATCAGCCGCTTTGGCTCCTTCCAGAATATCCGAAGAACTATCTATTAACTTATTTTCCAGACAATAAGATAAATTTTCAGCCGCCTTATCAAATCCAATAATTTCATCAGCAAAACCACTTTTCCGAAGACTTTTGGCTAATGAACCACCTATCAATCCTAATCCAATAATAAATATGTTCATTTCGTTTATTTTAAAATTCTGTTTAATGCTTCATTCAAAATGGCTTCGTCGTTTGCCAATGAAAGACGAATATAGCGCTCTCCATTTTTACCGAAAATAAATCCCGGCGTTATAAACACTTTCTTATTTTGTAAAATATCTTCACTAAATTCCATAGATGAGTTTACTTGACTTGGTATTTTTGCCCAAATAAACATTCCTGATGATTCCGAATTGAATTCACAACCTAAAGCACTTATTATTTTTTTTCCAATCTCTTTTCTATCCGCATACACCTTTCGTTGAGTGGTATACCAATCTTCTGTATTTCTTAATGCTTCAGCAGCCGCGAGTTGTATTGGTTTAAACATCCCCGAATCCATATTGGATTTAACCTTTAAAATAGTTTGAATAAAACGAGAATCAGCGCCAATCATTCCCACACGCCAACCAGCCATATTATGCGATTTACTTAAGGAATTTAATTCAATTGCAATTTCTTTTGCTCCATCAACAGATAAGATACTCAAGGGTCTATCTGCACTAATTAAGCTATAAGGATTATCATTTACAATCAATATTCGGTGTTTTTTACCGAAAGCAATCAATTGCCGAAAAAGTTTTTCTGAAGCGGATTTACCTGTTGGCATATTTGGATAATTAACCCACATCAGCTTCACTTTAGTCAAATCCATTTTTTCGAGTTGATTAAAATCGGGACACCAATTATTTGATTCAAGTAAATCATAATCAACGGCTTTTGCTTCACATAAGGCAGCAACAGCTTTATAAGCAGGATAAGCCGGATCGGGAACTAAAACCTCATCTCCCGGATTCAAAAAAGCCAAAGAAATATGCATAATCCCTTCTTTAGAACCCAATAGAGGGAGAATTTCAGTAGCTGAATTTAGCTCCACTTGATAAAATTTCTTGTACCAATCAGCAAAAGCTTCTCTTAATTCGGGAATTCCAATATAACTTTGATATCCATGATTTGCAATGTCGCCGACCGCTTCCATTAACTCTCTGATCGTGTTTTTAGAAGGAGATAAATCCGGGTTTCCTATGCCTAAATTTATTATCGATTGACCATTGGCATTCATTTTTCGGATCTCGCTTAATTTTGTAGAAAAATAATATTCGCTTACTAAATTTATTCTTCTGGCTGGTTCTATTAACATTGTTTTCATTTTAAACTCTCTAATTTTTACTCAAAAAAAAAGCTCTACTTGTGCAGAACTTCAGCTAATGTTTCATCATAATGCCTTCATCCTGTCAATAAAACAGATAATAATAATTCCAGAAATAATAAAAGCTACTCGTAATCATTTTCATATTTTTTTGCATAAAAAAAAGTCCCAAATTTCTTTGGGACTCCTTTATAATTTTTTATTTAATTACACAAAGCATCCCTCTATAGTCTATAAAACCAATAAAAAAAATAGCTATATGTATAATTTGTCAACATTGTATTTGCAAAAGTAGACTAGTTTTGGAAACAAGCAAGACATTTTATTAAAATTTGCTTTTGTCCGATAATAATGAAAACAAAATAATAAAAATAACAACCCTCTATTTCAAACAATTGCCTTTTGGGCTAATACAAATTATAATTCCAAATGACTAATAAATAAATAGAATTGTTTTTTT
>JAGGUP010000015.1 GCA_021158405.1 Bacteroidales bacterium | reverse complement strand
GCAATCATTCCGGGTGCTTTATCATCAGCTACTATTTTAGTAAGGATGAGCCGAATGGGATCAGATTTCGTCGAATCTGATCCCATTTGCGAATAGATATTTTGTTCTTCGGTCTGATTATCTTTTGTTTCGTCAGATAAACAACTTGTTAGAAATGCGATAAAGAACAGGCTCAATAAACCAATCTTATTCCTTTTCATGATTATTTGATTGCTCTCTTACAAATAACGTCGTCTCCTCCATCCGGATGCATAGTCATGCTTTCTGCTTCACCCGCTTCATTTATATTAAATGTAAATTCATACACTGATCCCTTTACATAAAAATCATTTTGGGATTTTGGGAATATGGGAGCTTCTCCTTGTCCAGGTATTTGCAAAATTAATTGACTATCTTTTTTGATAACAGTCAGGATAAAGCCCGGACTTAATTCATATTTACCTATATAAGTTTCCAGAATGGAATCTTCAACAGTAACATCTTTGTACAATTCCGCCTTTGTTGGTTCAGGTACGGCATTTAATAATAATCGTCCTACCATAGTATAAGTGGGAGGCTCATTGGCATCTTTAGTTATAGGAAAGCCTGTTATCCCTGCTTCTCCACGCTGACCTGCTTCTGCAACAAAACTGATATTTCCATTTTTGTCAGGGTGAAATCTAAAAATAAAACTTGAACCAAAATAAGTTGAATAAAGGACTTTGCTATTTTTAGTATCAATTACAGAAACAAATGATTTTTTGCGCCCAAGAAATGAAGCATTAAAGGATTTCTCACAAACTGGATATTCTGAATATAGGGCATTTTCAGAAAGTGGAAAATCAGCAGAGTTTGTTAATCCTCCAATGACAATAGTATCTTTACTAAGGATATTTGCTGACATGATACGATCATAATCACTTCCACCAAACAAGCTAGCGTATTCTAAGTCCATATTTTCTGCATTAAATACGGATACGAAGCAATCCAGATTACCTATCCTTTTTTTACTAATTGCATTATCCGTAACCGGGAAATCTTCGGCCTCAGTGCTGCCACAAATTATCAATTTGTTTGGTTTTGTCCACTTTATATATGTACTTGGATACCCATCGGTTGCAAAATAGCTTAAATACAAGATTTTGTGATCTGCCCCATCAATTTTGGCAATATAATGATCCATTAAAGCTCCGGATTTAGGCATAATTATTTCTTTTCGAAAAGCATTGTTAGTTACTGGCAAGTCAGCTGAATAAGTAGTGCCTGTTATATAGATATTATCTTTGTCATCAAAAGCAAGTCCGTTAACCCCTTCCCGTTGGCTGTTTCCAAAGAAAGTGGAAAATAAAAGTTTTTTTCCATCAGGGCTAAATTTAGAAAGGAAACCATGCATCTCATCCTTATTTTCAATGCTGCCTTTTGTTAGCGGAAAGTCTATTGATTTGGTAGCTCCTACAATAATAATATTACCTTTAGAATCAACTTTAATACCTCCTGTCCCGACTGTCTCTTCAACTTTACCGCCAATAAATGTAGAAAAAATAATTTCCGTTCCACTTGGGTTTAATTTAGTTACAAAAACATCACCACCCCATCCTGCTGCTCCGTTAAAACTAGTATCATAGCTTCCTTCTGTAACTGGAAAATCCGGTGATTCTGTTCCTCCAGCAATATAGATATTACCCACTTCATCGACTGTTATTCCAGAATGATGCTCTCTTTCTGTACCACCAATTAATGTGGCAAAGACTATTTCTCCTTCAGGTGTATATTTTACTACAAAGACATCTGCTGATCCTTTTAGTTCTGTTTGATAAGCTCCTTCTGTGGCAGGAAAATTCTTATCTCTGGTATTACCAGAAATATAAGTATAACCTTCGCTATCGGCATAAATATCAAAACCTGATGCGTATTTATCGGTATGAGAAAGATAAGTAGAAAAACCAAGTGTAAATACAGTAGTATCTGCCAGTTGACTTGTTTGTGAAAATAAATTACTTTGACAAGAAAGTACTGCCAATACTGTAAAAGGAATTAATAATACTCTAAATTCTTTTTTAAATACCATTGTAATGTAGTTTTTTTATTCGCGAGCAGCATATGCAAGCTTTATGCCATTTAGTTTATATTGCTGATTATGTGGGTTGTACAATTGTATATATTAAAAAAATGAAAATATATGTAAATATTTTTTACAGTTACTGTACATTTAATTTACATACCTTTACTTTTGTAGATAAGATCAAACAAATCAGGCAAATAAGCAATAGACTTCAAAGCCCTACAAATATGAAATACAAAATTCTTATCCTTGACGATAACAAAAGTGTTTTAACTGCACTTGAGATGCTTTTGTTAACCGAATTTGAAGATGTTTTTACACTCAAAAACCCGAACAGTTTAATCTCCACAATTAAACAGCACAAAATTGATGTTATATTGCTTGATATGAATTTTACTGCCGGCATTAACAGTGGAAACGAAGGGATTTATTGGTTAAGACAAGTTCAAAAATACGATCCAACAATTAGCGTAATTATGATTACGGCCTATGGAGATATTGAACTAGCAGTTAAAGCCGTGAAAGAAGGCGCCTTCGATTTTATATTAAAACCTTGGGATAACAACAAGCTGATAAGTACAGTACACGCTTCTATAAAGCTTCGGAAAAGCAAAATAGAAAATGCGTCTTTAATAAAAACCACAAAGACTCTAAAACAAGAGCTTAAGCCAACAACACAAAAGCTTATCGGGCAATCAGAACCTATGAAACGGGTTATGGATATGGTAAGAAAAGTTGCGCATACCGATGCCAATATTTTTATCACAGGAGAAAACGGAACGGGAAAAGAACTTATTGCCAGCGAAATACACCGTCATTCCAAAAGGAATAATGAAATAATGCTTAGTGTTGATATGGGTGCCATTAGTGAAACTCTTTTTGAAAGCGAACTTTTTGGACATACTAAAGGCTCTTTCACGGATGCAAAAGATGATCGGATTGGGAAATTTGAAGCAGCGAATAAAGGCACGCTTTTTCTCGACGAGATTGGAAACTTATCCTTATCTCTTCAGGCAAAAATGCTTACATGCTTACAAAACAGAACGATCATCAAATTGGGTAGCAATGTCCATATACCTATTGATATCAGACTGATAACGGCAACCAATAGGGATTTAAATGCAATGATTGATGATGGCCTTTTCCGTGAAGATTTACTTTATCGAATTAATACAATTACCATTGAAATACCTCCACTAAGAGATCGAGGAAACGATATTTTTCTAATTGCCGAGTTTTACCTGAATAAATACGCAAATAAGTACGATAAGCACGGACTGAAAATTAATCAAAACGCAATACAAAAACTCTTAAAATACAAGTGGCCCGGAAATGTAAGAGAATTGCAACATACCATAGAAAAAGCCGTAATTTTAGCAGAAGATAAAGTTTTAAATGAAGATAGTTTTACTTTGAATGACAAGACTACAAATCTGCAAAGAGGTCTTCAAAACAAAACTATAGAAGAAATGGAGAGAGAGATGATTCTTGCCTCTATCCATAAAGAAAAAGGCAATATGAGCGCCGTAGCGAAAAACCTTGGAATAACGCGACAAACCCTTTACAATAAACTCAAGAGATATGGGATATAAACATTTCTATATTGCAATTATCATACGGCTGGTTGTGATAATTCTTCTTTCGATGACCATCGCTTATTTATGTTTTGAAAAGCAAGCTTACCTTTTATGCCTCTTGCCATTGGCTTTATTGATAGGTGCTGTTCTAAATATTATCCAATATTTTAATACGGTAAATCAATGGATTTCTTTTTTCTTATTGGGCATTGAAAATGAAGACACCTCATTAAAAGTCCCTGCCAAATCAGGGAGCAAAGCTATCGACGATGTATATATTGGCATAGACAGGCTAAACAAACTTTTCAAACAAACAAAAATTGATATTAGCACCCAAGAACAATATTACCGCTCGGTTATTGATCAATCGGCTACCGGACTTTTCTCAATCAATGAAAATGGAAGGGTGATAAACATTAATCCCTCAGCCATAAAGCTCACAAATTTACATGAGTATCATCATGTAAATGCACTATCAACTATTGATGATGCATTGCCCGAATTCATCAAGCATACCAATGAAAATCAACATCAGCAATCAGTTATTTTCGAGAATAAATATGGACAAAAATTACTGTTCAAATTGTCTGAAATAAAGATGTCAAAAGAGATCATCAAATTGGTAGCGGTTAGCGATATTACCAAAGAATTGGATAATGGCGAAGTAGATGCTTGGATTAAACTGGCACGTACTTTATCGCACGAAATCATGAATAATATTGCTCCAATCACCACTTTATCACAGGTTCTTTCGGATTATTTCGCAAAAGACAATAAAATAATTGATGTCAAAGACATTAATCAGAAAACAATTACAAATACGGTAAAAGGGCTTGAAGTTATTGGAGAACGAAGCCTTGGCTTAATGAACTTTGTTGATAATTACCGGAAATTCACAAAACTCCCTGCTCCAAAACTTGAAGAAACTAACCTCTCTAATCTAATCAACAATAACCTTTTAGTCGCCAGTACTTATCCAAAATTTAATACGATAAAACTGGATAAATTCATTCCCGAAAAACTAATGATTAACACAGACGAGAAACTCTTATCACAAGTCATCATAAACTTATTGAAAAATGCTTGCGAAGCTCTTATTTTAGAGAACATTGAAAACCCAAAACTAACAATTAAACTCGCACAAACAAGCTCTTGCACAAAAGTAGAGATTACAAATAATGGCCCCAACATAGCTCCTGAAATAAGAGAACAAATCTTTATTCCCTTCTTCACTACAAAGGAAAATGGTTCTGGTGTTGGACTGAGTCTCAGCAAGCAAATTATGCTAAAAATGAATGGTGATATTTTACTGAATACATCAAAAGATAAAATAACTACTTTTACGATTGTTTTAAATTAGAAAGATGAATAAAAATTATTTCGCCCACGAAACAGCAATCATTGATGATAATTGTCAAATTGGTGATGGTGTAAAAATCTGGCATTTTAGTCATATTATGTCAAACTGCACGCTTGGCGATAACTGCAATATTGGACAAAACGTTGTGGTTTCGCCCGAAGTTATTTTAGGTAAAAATGTAAAAGTGCAAAACAATGTTTCAATTTATACAGGAGTTATTTGCGAAGACGATGTTTTCCTAGGCCCAAGCATGGTATTTACCAATGTCACCAACCCCCGGAGCAATGTTATCCGACGTGGAGAATATTCGCGCACACTGGTAAAAAGAGGCGCTTCTATTGGAGCTAATTCTACCATAGTTTGCGGTCATGATATTGGCGAATTTGCTTTTATTGGTGCAGGTGCTGTAGTAACAAAAACTGTTCCTGCTTATGCTCTTGTTGTTGGAAATCCTGCTCGGCATATTGGTTGGATGAGCGAATTTGGTCACCGCCTTAATTTTGATGAACAGGGAATTGCAGTTTGTCCTGAAGGGAAGGAAAAATACCGTTTGGAAGATGGGCGAGTTCGGAAGCTTGGGTAAATATAGGTCAGAAACTTATTCTTTTTATTACTTTTTGTCTATTGGTTTTTCTTGATATTTAACAAACCCAAATACTTCGATTTGGTTTGAATTTATTCTAAATACAATCGTATATCCTTTAAATATTAAATCACGTATAGAATCATCATTGAAATAGATTGATTTACGGAAGCGGCGAGGGCTCTTGGGGATTTCTCTTAACTTATCTATCAGCTCCTTCTTAAATTTCTTTGCTGCAGAAGGTTTATCTTGAGCAATATAGTCTAATTGATTTTCAAACCTATTTACGAAAGAATCTTTATAAACGACCTTCATGTTTTTCTATTACCTGATCTAATCTATTTTCAAGTTCATTTTGGGAGTAAAAAGTAGCTTTTCCTGATTTAATTTCATCAAGCTCCTCCTGCAAATATTTTTGAACAGAAACAAAGTCTTGGTCATCCGAAATTATTTCAATTTCTTCTTTCGTGAATTTACTGAGCAACCAGAGAAATTTCTCGTAAACCTTTTCATTTATTTTTAACTGTATCGTATACATTCTAAATCGTTTTTACAAATATACAAAAAAGAGGGCTTTACAAATCAAGAGAAAGTTTTAAGCTTCCACCTAAACCGTCTTTTATTATTCTCATTAAAGTGGAAAGACGGATATCACTTGCATTATTTTCAATTCTAGAAATATAATTTTTGGTTGTGCCTACTTTCTCTGCAAGTTCTGCTTGCGTTAAATGCTGCCTTTTCCTTGCTTCTTGAATAAGAACTCCAATTTTAAACGTTTCGAACTCTTCCTCGAAAGCATCTCTTTTTTCACTTCCAATCTTTCCGTAATTGTTGTCAAGATGAGAATCAAATGATGTTATATTATTATCTGTTTTCATAATATCCCTTTTTAAGTTTTTCAGCGCGCTTTATTTCATTCCTTGTTGTCTTCTGCGTTTTCTTTTGGAATCCACTTAGTAATATCACAAGATTTCTTTTATCGAAAAAACAAAATATTCTATAAATTCCTATTTCCCTTTTGAACTCTTTCAATTCTATTTGTTATGTATTTTGCAAAGTTACCTATTTAGGTAACACTTATCAAGTTTTGATTAAACTTATTTTATTACTCAAGAAAAATAACGTTCACAAAACGGTCAAGTCAAAAAAATCATCTAGTCCTTAATTTGATTTTCACAGTTTTATCCTTTTCATTTATTTGACTTAATGAAACTCCTTGCAGTAAGCTAATGAGGGATCTCAATGGAATCTTGATTTTTTAATTCACATCAAGATCAGAGGAATAAAACCTATGAAATCCCTCAACTACATTTCGACTACGCTCAATGTAAACACTCGGGATCAGTTCGGCTAAATGATTTTGAAAAACAAAATCATAGTCTTACAGATTTAAATCCAGTACATTTTCATTTCCGTAAGTCATTCTTATTATATTTGCGTAATAATACTATGCATGCATTATAAATTGACATTATGAATCAGACCAAATATCCCAACCTTTTAAAACCTTTAGATTTAGGTTTTACAACTTTAAAAAACAGAGTTTTAATGGGCTCTATGCATACCGGACTTGAAGAAGGTGATCCACATAAAATGGCAAGGTTCTATGCCGAAAGAGCCAAAGGACAAATAGGCTTAATTGTTACAGGAGGGGTAGCACCAAATAGAAGTGGATGGACAAAGCCATTTGCCGGGAAACTAACTAATAATAGAGAAGTCAAATTTCATAAAATTGTTACCGAAGCTGTACATCAAGAAGGAGGGAAAATATGTATGCAAATATTGCACGCAGGCAGATACGCTTACATCCCTTTTAGTATTGCTCCGAGTACTTCAAAAGCACCAATAAATCCTTTCAAAGCGAGGAAAATGCCAAATTTCCTGGTGGAATGGACCATCAATGATTTTGTAAGAGCCGCAACTTTAGCTCAAAAAGCGGGGTACGACGGCGTAGAAATTATGGGTTCCGAAGGCTATTTGATCAATGAGTTTTTGGTTGAAAGAACCAATAAAAGAACGGATAAATGGGGAGGATCGTATGAAAACAGGATCCGATTTGCCTTAGAAATTGTAAAAAGAACCAAGGCGAAAGTGGGCAATGAGTTTATCATTATCTTCAGGTTGTCGATGTTAGATTTAGTGGAAAACGGTAGCTCTTGGGAAGAAATTGTCTTTCTGGCAAAAGAACTGGAAAAAGCCGGTGTTACCATTATCAATACGGGCATTGGATGGCACGAAGCGCGTGTTCCAACTATTTCTACTCGTGTCCCACGGGCAGCATTTACTTGGGTAACCAAAAAAATGAAAGAAGAAGTTTCTATTCCTTTGGTTACAACCAATAGAATAAATACACCAGAAGTAGCAGAACAAGTTTTGGCCCAAGGAGACGCCGATATGGTTTCAATGGCTCGACCATTTTTGGCAGATTCAGATTTAGTTTTGAAAACCATAGAAGGTAGAGAAGATGAAATAAACACATGTATTGCTTGCAACCAAGCTTGTTTAGACCATCTATTTCAAAACAAGAAGGCGTCTTGTTTGGTTAATCCAAGAGCTTGTCGCGAAACGGAATTGAATTATTTACCAACAGAAAAACCGAAAAAATTAGCTGT
>JAGGUP010000072.1 GCA_021158405.1 Bacteroidales bacterium | reverse complement strand
TCCATTCCGTCAAGTTCTACATCACTTTCGGGTTGAAAAATAAACGGCATAGCATTCTTCTGATAAATAGATTTGCCAGTATAGTCTGTTGTTGATCTATGAGCTCCGTTGGTCAATTCTTCTTTTGCTTTATTCTTAAAGTGTTGTAAATATACTCAATTAATTATCCGCAGCAAATTACTATTTTGTATATGGCATGCGTTAACAAAACGCGCGCGAGTGGGGGAACGTTGCTGCACTATATGCAAAAAGCCCGGCAAGTCCGGGTAGTTATAAAGTAACAAAACTAAGATTTGGCCAGGAACAAGAAACAGAAATTGAGACCTTTGCAAAATTCATTTTTTATATTTTTTGGAAAAATTTCCGCTTAAATTTGAAGTTTTCTGAAAATATTTCTACTATTATTTCAATTTATGTCTGTATTGCAGCCTGATATTCAGGCTTTTTTGGCCATTTTTTCATTAGTGGGCACACCTCACCAGTACAAGACCTGGTGAACGCTTCAAATTGTGAGCTATCGCCTCCATTACATGTTGACCATGTGTTTTTGCCATTCCCTTATATCTGGCAATGCCAGCACCAAACCATCTACTCATTCCTCCAAAGGTTCTTTCAACTTTATATCGTTGTTTGCTGATTAGTTTATTGAATTGGATTTGCCTCGTAGTTAAAGGTCTGTTTCGATAAGCTTTATGTTGTATTCTATTCTTTATCTTTTGCTCTTTTAAATATTCTTCATTTTTTGGAACTTGATAACCCTTATCTGTTAAAACCGCTTTCTTCTTTTGTTTGGGAACTTTATTCAATACAGGCTCAAGTCCATGACTATCATGCTCATTGGCTGTGGATGTATGAACGGCTTCTATTAAACCATCATCATCTGTTGCTATTTGACGCTTATATCCATAATAAAGCTTGCCTCTTTTTTTAGTCCATCGTCCTTCGCTATCTACACCAGGCTTAGTTTTTTCAATTAATTTTTGATGGGTTTGCTCTTCTTCCTTATCCGATTCCTCTCTGTTGTCTTCATCTCTATCTATGGCTATCTCATATTCTTTTTTTCCTTTTGGCTTCCATGGAGAATCAGTTAAAGACGCATCTACTTGAGCCTTGCCTTCTTTGAGCATTATCCCTTTTTTCTTTAATTGTTGATTCATCTTTCTTAGTAAACGATCATATGCCTTCTTGGAAACTAGTTCACTTCTGAATCGACTAAGAGTACTATGATCTGGAACGCTGTCCTCTAATTGCAAACCACAAAAACGCATAGCTCCCAAACTGTCATTTACAAAATCTTCAACTCCAGGGTCACTCATATTATACCATATTTGAAGCAATTGCATTTTAAACAATAGTAATCCAGAATAAGATGGGCGACCATCTACAGATTTGCCTTTCTTATAGACTTTGCTTATTTCTTTTTCTATTGTTGTCCAGTCAATTATCTGATCTATTTGGCGTAGGAAAGTGTTTCTCCTTGTGCGCCTTTCTACATATGCTAGGCTAAAACTCATTTGTATACGCTTTTTTTGCATAGAGTAAATATACAAAAAAAATATCGAAAAATCATACGAAATAGCAAGTTATATTATTAACAATCAGATGTTTATAAGTGATTCTGTCTTGCAAAGGTCTCAAATTGTTAAACAAATAGTAATCCTATCAGGAGGAAATCCCGATAGGCTACCACATTTATTTAACACTTCATAAGGTTTCGAACAGTAGTAACTACAAGTCTTAGCGAGCGGGGCAAGATTTGCATTTTGTTTCCCAACCTTTTTGAAAGTGATTTTTTCCGATGAGAATACTTTCCACACAATTACTTGAATGATTGAAGATCAATTGTACGGTTAACGGGTCAATTGGTGGCTGAACTGCATTCATTAAATATTGACTTTTAAACGGCACCCATTTCAATTGATTCGGTATTTTTTGAATGATTTTCTCTTTATTGGCATCCGTAATTTCAGTTCGGTAGAAATAAACAT
Organism: Bacteroidales bacterium; assembly: GCA_021158405.1. GTDB lineage: Bacteria > Bacteroidota > Bacteroidia > Bacteroidales > UBA12170 > UBA12170. The sequence continues at coordinate 3,105 of JAGGUP010000072.1, read as the reverse complement.
CAAATTGATTAAATCTACTTTTTTCTTCAGCGTTGATTAAATCAATTTTGTCGTTTGGTAAATATGAAACAATGATTATCGAAGTAGATTCCCCCCAATGATCGTGTTGTCCAACCAGAAAAGAACCCTGCTGATTACCATCATACTCAGGTATAATGAAATTGGATAAAATGCATTCAAGTAACTTATCTTCCTGAGCATCTGACTTAAAACTCTGACAAGAGCTGAGTACAATGCATAACAGAAAAATGTTACAGAGGTAAATTAATCTTTGCCCTATGAACTCCATCGTAAGTTGATTTAGTTTTGTTAACTGGGTTGTATACTTCAAATTTTGTATTACCAAATCCTTTTCGGGATCTAGTTTGAACTGCATTTCCCGCATCAAGAACTTTCTTCCCTTCACTATCAGTATATGGCATTAAACTATAGGGGTTGCCCTTTTCGTAACCATAATGCCCAGCTGGAATGCTTGTTCCACCAGGATGTGAATGCGATTGCCTAATTCCTGTAAATCCTTTTTTAGAATAATCTAAAACTATATAAGGGAGTGTAGATACTGTAATTTCTTCGTGTGTAGTTGCAACAACTGATATGTAATCCCCTTTAGGCGATTGTACATCTAAAATTGCAAATTCAACTTCTGATCCTGCTGCAAATCGATAGAATTCGTCAGCTTTTGCCGAGTTAGTAGATGTTGCTGTCGTACCTTTATCACTTTTTTCTACAACATTCTCGGATGTAAAACTCCCATTCGAACCGTAGGTATAACTATCCTCTACAGACCCATTATCTACTAACCGTACAACATCATCTCCCGCAGCTTGAGTAACAGTAATATTTCCTGAAGACTTTTCAATATCAATAATATCATCCAACCTCCCATCAGGATCAATCCTTAACAATGAATTATTCTGAACGTAGTTGTAAGGAGTTAGCCAATCACGCTCTTCTGCCAGCGGGTCCACGCTGTGCCACCTCCCCAACGCCGGATCATAAAACCTAGCCCCGTAATCATACCAATCCAAATCCAGCTCATCCTGTAACTCTTTACCGTTGTACTTATACTTATTTGCTACACTGGAGGATGAACTACCTACGCCTTGAAATGTCATTCCAAAAGGATAATAATGGTCTTCTTGTAATTTTTCTACTACCGTATTCTTGGTAAATAGTATCCTGTTATTGCCCAAATGATCTTTTAAAAAGTATTCATATTTAAAATTGGTTCCGTCTTTTATTAAGCGACCTTCATCAAATAATACATAAGCCAAACCCGTTCCTTCATAAATAAAAGATCCTTTATAACTTGTCTCGCTTGTCTTTACACTACTCTCGTACACTTCTTTCTTCTGTTTTACGCCATCGGCTGCGTAAAAATAGCGAATTTTATTACCAGAACCAAAATCTATTTCTTCTGGTAAGTTTAAAACGTTGTATTCTATATTTACAATTCCCTTATTGGCATCTGTTATCATATTACCATTATCATCATAGGTATATTCTGTAGCCGCTTCCACTCCATCCTTAAAATCATTTCCTTTCCAGACATTATCAATATCATTCACTGATTTTAATCGGTTGCCATCATAGTCATATTCAAGCTTATCAATATATCCAAAGCTTGTTCCATTTACATCTAATGCTCCTTTTCGATATAGTTTTTCTATATTGCCATTCTTATCATAGTCAATAGGAGTCGTTGTACTTATGCCGCTTACTGTATAATTATCTATACTGTTTACAAACATTTGTGCCGACGAATTATATTCGGCATATTTAGCGATACCCAATCGGTTTAAATCATCATATTCAAAGCCATAGCCGCGTTCGCTACCGCCATTTACTTTCCATTTCATTCCTGAAATATTACCGTTGTATTGTATCCCTGAATTTATGGCTCCACTTGAAAAGCCACTCTCATACATCAACTCCATTCCAAACAAATCACTATAGGTATCCGAAGGATTATTTGTTGCATTTATAGTTAAAGTAGAATTATTAATACTTGTTAACCAGCCACGGATATTGTAACGGTAATCTCTAAGTACATGACAATTTTTCAAAAAGCAGATTTAACCAACTGATATCCAGTTTATTATGTTAATAACTTTTGCGGAAAAATATATTTAATACTCTGATATTCAGTATCTTAAAGTTTTATTTACTAGATAGAACAAGATACATGAATACCAGAGATGAAACCAAAAGTAGTATTTTATTTGAAGCCTTAGACACGGTTCTGGGCGAAAAAATTAATAAAGCCCGATTAAAGCTCATTGCTCTGTTTATAATAGCCTTAAATCAGGTAAGAACAGTCCGTTTTGAGAATTTAGCAATAGCCTTTGACCATAGTGCAAAAAAAGATTCATCCTTACGAAGAATTCAACGGTTTATAGCAGGATTTGATTTGCAATTTGATTTGATTGCCAAACTTGTGTTTGCTTTATTGCCAAACAAACCTCCATACCGCCTATCAATGGATAGAACAAACTGGAAATTTGGCTCCAAAAATATTAATATATTAGTCTTGGCTGTTACTTATAAAGGTCTTGCTTTTCCAATACTTTTTAAGGTAGAACCCAAGGCAGGGAACTCATCAACTCAACAGAGAATAAACATTATAGACAACTTCATTAAACTTTTTGGGGCAGACTCAATAGATTGTCTTTTAGCAGATAGAGAATTTATAGGAGAGCCGTGGATAAAATACTTGAATAGCAATTCAATTAAGTATCATATCAGAACACGAAACAACTTCTGGGTAATAATGCCTAGAACTGGTAAGAGAGTAAAAACATCTTGGCTCTTTAATCAGCTTAAAATAAATGAGTTTCGATTTCATGAAAATATTGTCCTTGTTAATAATGTTCTTTGCTATATTTCTGGATCAAAGGTATATGATAAGGATGGTGTGCCAGAACTTCAGATAATTATCTCATTTAACAACCCTCAAAAAGCAAATACCTTATACAAGCAAAGGTGGCAAATAGAATCCGCATTCAAAGCTTTGAAATCAAGTGGATTTAATCTTGAAGATACACATCTTACCCAAGCCGATAGAGTGCAAAAGCTATTTGCCTTGGTTATTATTGCATTTACTTG
>JAGGUP010000180.1 GCA_021158405.1 Bacteroidales bacterium | reverse complement strand
GAATGATAACATCTGGATTCTTATGCGATACTTTAATCGATTCTGTATCATCAATATTGTATAAAGATTTAATACGACTTTTAACCGCTTCTTCATCCAAATTAATGGGCTGACCACCACCACCAACGCATCCTCCGGGGCAAGCCATAATTTCGATAAATTGGATATCGTCTCTACCGTCTTTAATCTCATCAAGTAGTTTTTTGGCATTAACGAGTCCGTTCACAACGGCAACACCTACTTTCAAGCCATTAATATCTAAATGCACTTCTTTTTGTCCTTTCAAACCACGTATCTCTGGAATCTTAAACTTAACCAATTCATCGCCTGTGAGGGTGTGATATGCTGTTCTGATTGCAGCTTCGGCAACACCACCACTAGCACCAAATAATTTTCCTGCAGTAGTACGAATACCCAATGGAGAATCAGCAGTTTCTGATTCTATTTCGTGCATATTGATACCGAAAAGTTTAACAAACTTCACAAACTCACGTGTGGTCAGTACCCCATCAACATCGCTAATCCCTTTGTGGGTCATTTCTTCGCGCTGAGCTTCAAATTTCTTAGCCGTACAGGGCATAATAGAAACAGAATAAATATCTTCTTTTTTGAGATTTTTCTTATCGGCAAAATACGTTTTGATAACAGCTCCTGCCATTTGTTGAGGCGATTTACAAGTGGAGAGGTTGGGCAACATCTCTGGTACAAACTCTTCAGCATATTTAACCCAAGCTGGGCAACAACTTGTAATTAAAGGCAGATTCTTGTTTTCTGTAATTCGTTTTATAAGCTCGTTAGACTCTTCCATAATGGTAAGGTCGGCAGCAAAGGAAGTATCAAAAACATAATCGAATCCTATTTTCCGTAAAGCGGCATTCATAATACCGGCAATATCTTTGCCTGGCTCCATACCAAATTCTTCAGCAATTGAAACAGAAATAGCAGGAGCATATTGAACCACAACGGTTTTAGTTGGATCGCTAAGGGCTTCTTTTATTTCTGAAAAGTGATTTTGTTCTGTTAAGGCTCCCGTAGGACAAACCATAATACACTGTCCGCAGTTCACACAGCTCGACGTGTTCATACCTTTATCAAAAGCGGTTGACACAACGGTTTGACTTCCTCGCTTGCTAAAATCGATACAAGCAACACCCATCACCTCTTCGCAAACACGAACACATCTTCCACAGAGAATACATTTTTCAGGATCTCTTAAAATACTTACGCTTGAAGTATCAATTGGGAGTTTGTTTTTCCGACCTTGAATTCTTCTTTCCGTAACGCAAAGGTCTTCTGATAAACCCTGCAATTCACAATTGCCATTTCTTACACAATACAAGCAATCATCAGGATGATTGGATAGCAAAAGTTCTACAATAACTTTTCTGGCTTCAGTAACTCTTGGCGAATGGGTTAGGATATCCATTCCATCCTCAACCACTGCAGAACAAGAAGTTATAAGTTTATCGGTATTTTTATGTTCTACCACACACATCCTACAACTTCCGGTAGGCATCATATCTTTTAAATGACATAGTGTGGGTACTTTAATTCCATGATCGCTGAGCATATTAAGGACTGTTTCGCCTTTTTTTGCTTCTATCTTAGTTCCGTTAACATTTATAGTAATACTCATTTTGGTCTTTTTTTCAGAAATTAAACATTCCTTTTAGTTTATCAAAATAGCATCGAATTTACATGCCAACTCACAGCTTCCACACGAGATACATTTATCTTGCACAATAAAGTGAGGTGTTTTTTTAGCTCCAATAATAGCTCCCGTTGGACATTTTTTTACACAAAGCATACAGCCAATACAGTTATCAACATCAATAGTAAAAGTGCGTAGCTCTGTACAAACACCGGCATCACAAACACGTTCAAAAATATGTTCTTCATACTCATTTCTAAACCATTTCAATGTGCTCAATACCGGATTTGGTGCTGTTTGTCCTAAACCGCAAAGTGAAGTTTCTTTAATCACTTTAGCCAATTTTTCTATCTGCGTAATTCCTTTAAAACGTTTTAAGGCAGGATGAGAACCACCATTGGCAGGTTTATGGGTAATGTCTTCCAAAATTTCTAGCATCCTGCGCGTTCCTTCTCTACAAGGAATACATTTACCGCAACTCTCACGCTGAATAAAATCCATAAAAAACTTGGCAACATCAACCATACAGGTATCTTCGTCCATCACCACCAAACCTCCAGAGCCCATCATAGCTCCTACTTCCAGTAACGAATCATAGTCAATGGGGATATCTAAATTCTCCTCTGTGATACAACCACCAGAAGGACCACCAATTTGAACGGCTTTAAATTTCTTTCCGCCTTTTATTCCGCCCGCAATATCAAAAATAACTTCTCTTACGGTTGTTCCCATAGGGATTTCAACAAGTCCGGTTAAGGCTACTTTTCCAGATAATGCAAATACTTTTGTTCCTTTACTCTTTTCTGTTCCGATAGAAGCATACCAGTCTTCACCTTTTTCAATGATTGTAGGAATATTGGCTAATGTTTCCACATTATTGATGATGGTGGGTTTACCAAAAAGGCCTTGACTAGCGGGAAATGGTGGGCGTGGACGCGGCATTCCTCGCTTGCCTTCAATACTGTGAATTAGAGCCGTTTCTTCTCCACAAACAAAAGCGCCAGCGCCCATTTTTATTTTAATCTCAAAATCTACTCCAGAACCAAAGATATTCTTCCCGATAAGTCCATACTCTTTTGCTTGCTCTATAGCGATATTCAACCTTTTTAAAGCGAGTGGATATTCTGCACGGATATAAACATAAGATTTAGTTGCAGTAATTGCGAAAGCAGCAATTGCCATTCCTTCGATAAGTCGGTGTGGATCGCCTTCAATAACGGCTCTATCCATAAATGCACCGGGATCGCCTTCATCGGCATTGCAGACTAAATATCGTTGATCGCTCTCTGTATTGAGAGCAAACTTCCATTTCTTTCCTGCGGGGAAACCACCTCCACCTCTGCCTCGTAGCCCACTTAGTTCAACTTTATCGCAAATCTCTGCTGGCGAATACGTTTTTAACATATTCAAAAAACTTCGATAACCACCTGCGGCAATATATTCTTCTATCGAAATAGGGTTTCGTATACCACAATTCTGAAGTACAATTCTATTTTGAGGTTTAAAAAAGGGATGATCTGAAATATTATCAACATTATCCCATTGCTCATTTTCACCCGTAGTAAACTGACCCAGAACATTTTTCTCAGGAATAATATTATGCCATAATACCGTAGAAAGTATTGGTATCACTAGATCGTGAGTTACTTTTTCGAAAGATATTCTATTTTTTCCTGGGATTTGAATATCCATTAATGGCTCTGACGAACAAAGACCTATACATCCGGTCTCAATTATATCTACATCAATTTTATTAGTTAACAAATATTCTTTTATTGCAAGTAAAGTCTTATCTGCACCAGCTCCTAAACCACAAGTTCCAGCACCAACAAAAATAATGGGCTTTTCAATTTTTTCATTCCGTAAAACTTTTAGGTCTTCTGTAACAGTGCTTGAATATGACTCACCTTGTGCGAGGTTTAAGACCTCTGAAATCAGGAAGTTTTTTTGACTAATCATTTCCATAATATTCGTCTAATTATTAATCTTTTCTTTATATGAATCGATAATGCCATCGAGAGATTCAGCCGTAACACCAGCATGGAAGTTCCCATTGATATTGATTACGGGAGCAAGTCCACAAGTACCAATACAAGCAACTATTTCTAAACTGAACAATCCATCTTTAGTCGTTTCTCCTACATTTATTTTCAACTTCCTCTGCAACTCCTCAAGAACAGTTGCAGAACCTAAAACATGACAAGCAGTTCCACGGCACACTTGAATATGGAATTTACCATTTGGATGAAAACGAAATTGGTTGTAAAAGGTAGCCACACCATAGACTTTGCTCACGGGAATACCGAGGTGATTACCTATTGAAGTTAGTGCAGTTTCTGAAAGCCAACCATCAATATCTTGCACTTCCTGTAGAATTGGAATCAAGCTATCGCGATCAGCATTTGCATATTTATTTAGTATTTCTTCTGTTCTGTCTTTCATTTTCAAAAGCATTTAAGTTTATTCTTGAGGAATCTATGAATAGATAGTCTCCACTTTATTTGCCCAAAACCCCTTGGATACTTGAAATAAGTATTTTAGCATTTACAGGTTTGCGAATGAATCCTTTAACGGGTAACCAATGATTATTACCTTCTTCATCGCGGTAATCAATACCAGCACTTTTGGATTCGTAATTCTGAATAAGGAGAACATCCATTTCTTTACCCACTCTCTTTTGGCGGTAATGGCGTGCATAATTCATTACGTCACTGTCGGTTGATTCAAAAACCTCAATTGAAGTCTGTATCATAACAGGCATCGCATCAAATTCTTCATTCTTTACAAAAGCCTCAGCAAGTTCAAAACCTTCGTACTGGGTAGTCATCATAACATCTACAATGGCTAAGTTTGGTTTTTCTTTTCTTGCCTGATCAAGACCTTCTTCTTTGTTGGAAGCGATAATTACTTTATAACCTTCGTTTGCTAAAATGGTCTCAACTACAGCAATTACGTCAAGGTCATCGTCAACCAATAATATTTTCTTTGCAGTTTCCATGGTAATTTGTTTATTTGATTTTTACTTTTTTATCGATACAAATATCTATTAGTCTTATCCTATTTTTTAGAGTGGTTATCGCAATCTGCATTAGGTAGAAACACCCTATCCACGATATTAAAAACTGATTATCAGCTATTTATAAAGAAATTGTAAATAAAAAAATATTTTAAAGAAATAGAGGTGAATAATGCAATAGTTTAATTGTTAATCAATTAACAGTAAATTATAAAATGAAGACATAAATATTTGTTTTTAAACAGGGTATTTACAACTAAGGAATACAGGAAATAAATACGGGATATTACACGCTTTGAAAAGGATAAAACAAGTAGATGGTTAGACTTAAGGATTAACGAGTCCGTTTTTCACAGCAAATAGCACCAAGTGTGGTGCATTTTTAGCACCAGTTTTTTCAAAAAGCCGGCTTCGATGTCCATCGATGGTACGCTGACTTAAACCCAATGTTTTGGCAATCTCAGCATTGGAGAAACCTTTGCATATATAATCCAAGATTTCCAGCTCCCGAATCGTTAAATTAATATTCGCAAGTGCAGGAGAAAGATTCGGTTTTTTAACGCTAATCACAAACTCATCAGCAAAATAATTTTCGCCCTCAAAAACTGTGTTTATCGCTGCTTCCAGCTGATCTTTATTCGTATTCTTTAAGAGAAAACCTTTTGCTCCAGCTTCAATCATTCTATTGAAATAGCCAATTTCTTCGTGCATTGTAAGCGCAATAATTTGGGTTGTAGGATATTTAAAACTAACCTTTCTGGTTGCTTCAATTCCATCCATTCCAGGCATTTTAATATCCATCAAAATAACATCTGCCTTTTGAGTCTTGAGCAAATCCAAGAGTTCATGACCATTGGATGTTTCTCCCACTACTTTTACGGTAGGGATTTCATTTAAAATGGTTGCCAAACCCTTTCTAAAGATCACATGATCGTCAGCTATTATTACGCTAATTATTTCCAATTTCTTTGTCCTCCTTATCGAGTTTCACAGTAATTACAACCATTAAGCCTTCGCCAGTATTACTGAGAAAATCGCAATTTCCTTTTATGGTTTGCACTTTATTTACAATATTATTTAAGCCCAATCCCTGACTCAATTCGAGCTGCTTTTTCACATCGAATCCAATTCCATCATCACGATAATACAAGACAATCTGAGTATCTGTACTTCTTAATTCAATGGTAATATTCTCTGCCGAAGCATGTTTTATCGTATTATTGATTAGCTCTTTAGTAGCCTGATACAGCACCGACTCCAGTAAATTCCGAGTTCTGATGGTGTATTGTTCTGACTTGACATGAATCTTAATAGCACCCGATTCATTTATAAACTTAGTAAACTCTTTGATAGCACAGGCAAGTCCAAAATCTTGAAGAATATTGGGTGTTATTCTTGCGGATATTTCCTTAGCTGTTCGGATAGAAAGATTACATAATTCATCCACATTCTTGAGCACTTCGGCTCTACTGATTTTTTTGAATTCATCTTTCTTTAATAAATCCGTATACAATTTAAGCGTGGATAAAATTGGTCCTAACTCATCATGCAAATCTGCAGCAAAGCGTTTCCGCTCTTTCTGCTCCGTTTCAATCATCATACTGAGCATCTTTTGCTCCATCGCTTTACGCTTAGCAATATTTCGAGAAACACTTATGATAACTTTTTGATTGTTATAGGTAATAATCCTGCTCTTCATCTCCACCGGAAGAAGCTCACCAGTTTTGGTTAAATGCTCCGACTCGTAAGTCAATTTTCCGTGCTCCAATAAGCTTTTGATATTTTGAGCCACTAAATGGCGATATTTAGGCGTTTTAATATCAGTAAACTTCATGACAATAAGCTCTTCCCGCGCATAACCCAAGCTCTCGCAAGCTCTTTTATTTATTTCAATAAAATGACCTTCAAAATCGGATAAGAAAATCTCATCGCTACTGTAATCGAACAAAAACTTAAATTGCTTCTCGGTAGAAATTAAAGCTTCCGTTGTAGAAGCCAATTTCTCCAAAAGATTATCTCCGGGTTTATTTGTTTTTTCTTCTTTTAATGCCATCTCAAAATCAGGTAAAAGCAGGCCACTAATGGCATACATCCATTTCCGACTGCAAAAATACAGCATAAATATGAGAAACTTAGTAGAAGAAGGGAATTATTGTGAAATAAATAACAATAAAAGAAATTGGGCGTATATGGAAGAGTTAAATCAAGAGTCTTTTGCTCGGCTTAATCTCTGATTAAGTCGAACATAAAAGTTTGTCTCTGACAAACAAAACCAACAAAAATGCTTAAATCAGCTAGAAACAATGCCAATAGGAAAGCTTTACTTACTGTTATGATGTTTGATAAACCTTTTATTTCGGATTAAATTAATTTAACGATCAGGAGACCGTTTTATATAATCAAGCTTAATCTGTAGATTAAGCTTAGCGAAGAAATAAATTCATATCCTCTTCCAGACCATTGTTTTGTGCATAATGAATTTGGAACCGACGATTACGATATCGTTTTCTTTGACTTCGGTGATTTCTAAATTGACTTGGATACCTTTATCAGGACCATACATATCACCATTTACCCAAATTTTTTCTTCCGCATCAAATTCTAAATTTTTGATAATAAGCTTTCCTAATAAAGGGTCATTGCGTTTCGAACTATCCCAATTCTTGACATCCTTCGTTTCTCCATCTCTATAATTATTTAAGCCTACTATTTTCCCAAAATATTTTCCGTCTTGTTTAAACAATTCAACCTCTAGATCATTAGGTAATAGATATTTTCCTATGATAGCATCTGCATTTTGAGCAAAACTAAAACCAGTAAAAAGGAATAACAAAGCTATTGTAAGTTTGATTTTATGCATAAGTTGTACTTGATTTGAGATTAGTAAACATTCACTTACAAAACACGCTCATTTTTTTGAAAGAGACAAATTTTTAATGCTTTTTAAGTCTGATTCTGAATAAAAAAGTGATAATTTTAGAATTACAAGGGTGAAAACAGCTAAGTCATACTTGTTCAGATATTTTTTTCAACACTCATAAATAGATTATGAATCACAATACAGGCAATGAATCTAAACAAATTGCGGGATTGAGAAGCTTATAAAAGAAGGCCCATTTTATATTATTATTTGCACAATTCAAAAATAAGTGTTTCCTTTGTGAGCGAATACTAACTAACTTTTAAAAATGTTAACTAAAAGACAAGAAGAAATAATTGAAAAATCGATACTAATTATTGATGAAAAAGGAATACAGGGCTTAACAATTAAGAACTTATCAAAATCTATTGGGATTTCCGAACCTGCTATTTACAGGCATTTTGATAGTAAGTTTGACATTCTATGCACTATATTAAATGGGTTTAAGAAACAACTTATGCAAAGGGTGCACATGTTGGAGCAAGATAAATCAGAGCCTTTTATTAAAATGCAAAACTTTTATACCCAAGTATTACACCGCTTTGTAAAAACGCCAAGCTTGGTTTCGGTTATTTTCTCTGAAGAAATTTTTCAAAACGAAGCAAGACTTGCTGCAAAAGTGATGGAAATTCAGCAGATGAATGAGGAGATTGTAAAAGGAATGCTCACGAAACTAAAACAAACAAAACAAATTCCAGAAAGCACCAATATTGAAATGTTTAGCCTTCTGTTTTTTGGTTCTATGCGCCAATTGGTTCGTCAATGGAAATATAGTGGACATAATTTCGATTTGGTTGAAAAAGGAAATACATTATTCTCAACACTTATTCAAACAATAAAAAAATAACAATTATTTCAATTTATAGACAAAAAACATATCCTTAGAAATAGTAAATTAAAATATACATCATGCAAAAGATACTTTTAAAATTATTAAAAACACCCTGGTTAGTTCTTGGAGTCAGTTTGATTCT
>JAGGUP010000030.1 GCA_021158405.1 Bacteroidales bacterium | reverse complement strand
CCAAAGCGATGCCAAAAGAACAAAAAGAATGTAAGCTAATATTTGTCTGCCTACCCAAGATTCCCGAATGTTTAAATCGTCTTTCCAAGCTCCTGCCTTCTTGTTTAAATGAAAAAACCTAACAGCACCATTCAATAGGGCAATAGCAACAAAAAACTCAAACTTTATTGGCAATCCCTTACTAAAAGCAGCATAAAAAGCAGCCACCAATAATGTGGTTGTCAAACTAAAAACAAACAAAGGCCATGCTGATAAACTAGTATTCTGCGGTTTACTATCGCTCTGCGTTTTCTTCTCCAATGTGACCATTTATTCGTTAATAAATAATTTTGCCAAAAGTACAGATTTAATGATTGATGGGCTTTCGAATAGTTGAAGAAATATCATAACAACTGATTTTCAGAATACCACAGAACTATTGCAAATAAAAAAACTTATCTATTTCTATATACATAGAAAGGCTTATTTTTGCCTACACAAAAATTAAAAACCGCAAACTGCTTTTCAGAATGTTAAACCAAAATTTTAAAATACTCTTATTCTTACTGCTTCTATTTCCAGTAACTCTTTTTGGAATGGATACGGATACTTTAACAGCACGATTTACCCAAGCGAAAATAAAATTAGACGGGCGACTCAACGAAGAAGTATGGAATAAAGCCATGCACATTTCCGACTTTACGCAAAGAGAAATGGATGAAGGAAAGCCTTCTACCCAAAAAACAGAGGTCGCCATTATTTATACAAGCAACAAAATGTATATCGGTGTTTGGGCCTACGAAACTGACCCAAGCAAAATTCGTGCAAGCCAAATGAATAGAGATTTTAATTGGCGCGGTGATGACAATATAGAAATTATTTTAAGTCCGTTTAACGATAACAGAAGTGGTTATTTATTTGTTACTAATCCCAACGGAGCACGTGCCGACGTAATGGTTTCCAACGAAGGCGCTGGTTTTAATAAAAGCTGGAATGGAATTTGGGATGTGGCTACAACAATAACAGAAGAAGGTTGGTTTGCCGAATTTGAAATCCCTTTCTCAACACTCAAATTCCCAAACCAAGAAGATCAATTATGGGCTTTGAATATTGAAAGGAACATAAGACATAATAGAGAGCAAGTTTTATGGCAAGGATGGGGGAGGCAATTTGAGGTTGAAAGTATTTCGCAAGCTGGAAAGCTTATAGGATTGAATAATATTAAAGCCAAGGAAAAAATAGAGATAAAGCCTTATGTATCTGGAGGATTTGAAAAAGTGAATGGTGAGAAAACCGAGTTTATTTACAATTATGGTGGGGATGTGAATATAGATATCACACCTACATTAAAACTGAATCTAACAGCTAAAACCGATTTTGGTCAAGTGGAAGACGATCAGGCAAGAATTAATCTTTCTCGATTTTCTTTATATTATCGTGAAAAGCGAGAATTCTTCTTGGAAGGGAGCAATCAGTTTGCAATGAATGTTGGTGGTGGCAATCAATTATTTTACTCGCGCAGAATAGGTAACGATAGTGATACAGAACAAGATGTACCTATTATTGTTGGTGCCCGAATTTTCGGGAAACAGAATAAAACCAATATTGGCTTTTTAAATATTCAAACAGCGGAATTGGACTCAGTTCCAACAACCAACTTTTCTGTTTTAAGAGTAAGTCAGGATATTTGGAAACAAAGTAGCATTGGTATTATTGCCACAAGCAAGGTGCAAAACGGGCATTATAATTTTGTTTATGGTGCAGATTTTAAATATTCAACAAATACTTTCTTAGGTGATAAAAATCTGATTATCAGCACGAGTGCTGCACAGACAGTTACAAGTGACTCCACAAATAATGGTAATACCGCTTACGATATTTCGCTTTCCTTTCCAAACGATTGGATTGAATTGGATATGGGTATTAACGATGTTCAAGCCAATTTTAATCCAGAGATGGGATATATTCGCCGTACTGATGCCCGACGATACAGGACGGAACTTCAGTTTAATCCACGTCCAAAATTTTTAGGTTTTGCAAGAAATCTGGAACTCAAGCCTATTGATATTTCTTATTATGTAAACAGCACTACCAATAAATTAGAAAGTATTAATTACGAATGGCGCCCTTTAGGAATCATGTTTAAAAGTGGTGAATTTGTAGAGTTTAATGTTCAACACAATTTTGATCGCTTAACTGAAAGTTTTGATATTCTTGATACCATAAATATTCCAGTGGGTGATTATTGGGATAACCGAATGGAGCTTCAATTTAGAACTTATACTGGACGTACCATATCCGCGAGAATTAATGCAAGCAGTGGGGAATTTTATACCGGAACACGTAAATCAATCTATGGTGGGTTAACCTGGAATGCTAATAAGCACTGGAATATAACAGGTAGCTGGTCAAGAAATTATCTTTCTTTAGCACAAGGTGATGCTATTGCCACCGAAATAAGTGCTCGTGTTGCCTATGCTTATAGCCCAAAACTAAATAGTGGGATTTTTGGTCAATGGAATAGTGAGGAAGAAGAAGTCTTATTTAATTTTCGTTTCAATTGGATACCCAAAATCGGTTCCGATTTTTTTCTTATCGTAAATCAAGCATTATCTACTGCCAATGATAAGCTAACGGTGGAAGGCACAACGGTGATGGCCAAGTTTGTTTGGCGATTTGCCATATAATTTGACAATGTGCTAATTTGAAAATGAGATGATTTTAACTCTTTTTTCATCAGCACATTACCAAATCATTTCATTAGCACATCATTAAAAAAGCCCCAAACACTTTCGCATTTGAGGCTAATATTCTGTTTAAACTGTATTTAAACCTTTTCCGTTTTTAAAATTTTAGCGCCTAAAAACTCGCGATTCATACGAGCAATATTAGAAACAGAAATTTCTTTAGGACATTCCATTTCACAAGCATAAGTATTGGTACAATTACCAAATCCAAGCTCATCCATTTTAGCTACCATATTCTGAACACGACGTTCTTTTTCAACTTTACCTTGTGGTAACAAAGCAAACTGAGAAACTTTTGCAGCAACGAACAGCATAGCTGAAGCATTTTTACAAGCAGCAACACAAGCACCACAACCAATACAAGAAGCTGCATCCATTGCTAATTCAGCAGCATACTTCGAAATAAGAGAGGTGTGAGCATCGGGAACACCTCCTGTTGTAGCAGAGGTATAACCACCAGCTTGGATGATATCATCAAAAGCTGAACGGTCAACAACCAAATCTTTAATTACTGGAAATGGTTTCGAGCGCCAAGGTTCAACAGTAATAGTGTCACCATCTTTAAATTTACGCATATGCAATTGACAAGTTGTAATTGCATTGTCTGGTCCGTGTGGGTGACCATTAATATATAAACTACACATCCCGCAAATACCTTCACGACAATCGTGATCGAAACATACGGGAGATTCTATTTTGTCTACCAAAGATTCGTTTAAAACGTCTAGCATTTCGAGGAAAGAAGAATTTTCAGAAACTCCTTTGACTTCATAATTTTTAAATCCCCCTTTGGCTTGGGCATTTTCCTGACGCCATATTTTTAATGTTAAATCCATTTTTTCTATCTTTTATTTATTTGAATAGAGTCTGTTTATTTTAGACGATAAACAGGCCTTAAATAAAATTCTATTTATAATTCCTGGTTTTTACTTCGATGGCTTCGTATTTCAAGTCTTCTTTATGAAGCTCTGGTTTTGCACCTTCGCCTTTGTATTCCCAAGCGGCAACATACATAAACTTATCATCTCTACGTAAAGCTTCTCCTTCGGGAGTTTGATATTCTTCACGGAAGTGACCACCACAACTTTCTTCGCGGTTCAAAGCGTCAGTTGCAACCAATATTCCCATATCAAAGAAATCAATTATACGTAAAGCTTTTTCCAACTCAGGATTAAATTCATCAGGAGTTCCTGTTATGTGGACATCCTTAAAGAATTCCTCACGTAATTTTGGAATTTCTTCCAAAGCATGCTCCAAACCTTCTTTATTTCTGCTCATACCTGCATAATTCCACATGATATGACCTAATTTTTTATGGAAATAGTCAGGTGATTTTCTTCCTTTCAGATTCATCAAACGAGAGATGCGCTCTTTGACAGAGTTTTCTGCTTGGTCAAATTCAGAAGTATTGGTAGGAATTGGGCCAACACTAATTTGGTCGGCTAGATAATTTTGGATGGTAAAAGGCAAAACAAAATAACCATCAGCTAATCCTTGCATCAAAGCTGATGCTCCCAAACGGTTTGCACCGTGATCGGAGAAATTAGCTTCTCCACCTGCGAATAAACCAGGAATTGTGGTTTGTAATTCATAATCCACCCAAGTACCGCCCATTGTATAGTGAGCTGCAGGGTAGATCATCATGGGTGTTTTGTAAGGATTGGTATCGACAATTTTCTCATACATTTGGAAGAGGTTTCCATAGCGGGCACGGATAACATCTTCGCCTAAACGCTTAATAGCATCCTTGAAATCAAGAAATACAGCTAAGCCTGTTCCAACACCAAATCCGGCATCACAACGCTCTTTAGCTGCACGAGAAGCAACATCGCGAGGGACAAGATTACCAAAAGCAGGATATCTTCTCTCCAAATAATAATCACGGTCTTCTTCTTTTAAATCTTTAGGCATGATTTTCCCGGCACGAATGGCTTCAGCATCTTCTTTTTTCTTAGGTACCCAAATCCGGCCATCATTTCTTAAACTCTCACTCATCAAAGTCAACTTCGATTGGAAATCGCCATGAACAGGAATACAAGTTGGGTGAATTTGCATATAAGCAGGGTTAGCAAAGAAAGCTCCACGTTTCCACGATTGAATTGGCGCGCCAATATTGGAAGACATCGCATTGGTTGATAGATAGAATACATTGGCGTAACCACCAGTTGCAATCACTACGGCATGAGCTGAAAAACGTTCAATTTCACCATTGATTACATTACGAGTGATAATTCCTCTTGCTTTTCCGTCAACAACAACTAAATCAAGCATTTCGTGACGGTTGTACATTTTAACAGTACCCTTTTTTATTTCTTTACTTAATGCTCCGTAGGCACCCAATAACAATTGTTGTCCGGTTTGACCACGGGCATAAAAAGTACGTGAAACTTGTGCTCCACCAAAAGAACGGTTGGCTAAATAACCACTATAATCACGTGCAAAAGGAACCCCTTGTGCAACGCATTGATCGATGATTTCGTTACTTACTTCGGCTAAACGATAGGTGTTTGATTCGCGTCCTCTATAATCTCCTCCTTTAACCGTATCGTAAAATAAACGATAAATAGAATCACCATCACTTGGATAGTTTTTGGCAGCATTGATACCTCCTTGTGCTGCAATACTATGAGCACGACGAGGGCTGTCTTGAATACAGAAATTCTTAACATTGAATCCCATTTCACCTAATGAAGCAGCGGCAGCACCACCGGCTAAACCGGTTCCAACAACAATAATGTCAATTTTTCTTTTATTTGAAGGGTTCACCAAATTTTGGTGAGCTTTATAATTGGTCCACTTTTCGGCTACTGGCCCTTGTGGAATTCTTGAATCTAATTTTGTCATTTTAATTCTTTTTAAGGGATTAGCAAATTATTGCATTATCATAAAATACAAAGGGATGATAATAAATCCCGCTGGAACTACTATAGCATAAATTTTTCCGATGACTTTTACAATCGGAATATACTTTCGGTGATCCCAACCTAATGTTTGAAAAGCCGATTGAAAGGAGTGATTGAGGTGAAATCCCAGAATTACAAAGGTAATGATGTAGATAATAGAATAAAGTGGTTGAGTGCTAAATAACTGTCTGGCAACCTCATAAAATTGAGGATGTCCATCAGCACTCATAAATGGGGTAGTGTTTAATCCCAACTTCATAAAATAGAATTGATACAAATGTAAGGCTAAAAATAAGAAAACCAGTAAGCCTGTGTAAATCATGGTCTGTGAAGAAAATGTAGTTTTTGATTTACTCCCGGATTTGTAACGTACATTTCCTCTTGAAGCCCAATCTTGCAATTGAACAACAATACCGTAAAAAATGTGAATTATAAATCCACCAAAAAGAACTACTTCAAAGACTTTAATAATCGGATTGCTTCCCATAAAGTCTGCAAGTAACTCAAAGATCTCTTTGTGGTTTTCTGTTACCGGTATTAAAAACAAATTGATGCCCAAATGGACAAGCAAAAAGGTAATTAAAAACAAGCCCGCCAACGACATGATTACTTTCTTTGTAATCGATGATAAGGTTCTTTGCTTAATCATAATGAAATTTTATTTAGTATATGTTTT
>JAGGUP010000154.1 GCA_021158405.1 Bacteroidales bacterium | reverse complement strand
TGATATTTATTCGGATGATTTGGTTTTTGTAAACCCACCACCTTCATTTTTGAAGAATTACCGAGCGATGCCCTACAATCAGTATAAAAACGATCCAACCAATTCTATGGCAGATAGTTTGCATTCTATCTATATTTCAAATCTGAGTGCTGGCGCCTATGTTTCACAATATCAATATACTATTTCCAATCAATCGCTGCAGGATTCTGTTTATAGAGCGGCATCCGCTTATATAAATCCATTTATTCTGGAAGGTTATTCTGAATTTCCTCCCTTTAAAGACCCAAAAGTGATTTCCTTTTTTTCTCTATATGAAGAAGATAAAATGGAATATGAGATTACACATATTGTGAGCACATTAAGCACAAAAAATGATTCTCAAATTGGCGATACGTTAATTCAAAAACAAATCTTTGCAGATTATTTTGCTTACGATGATGGTTCTTCGGAAGCGGGTTATGGATTAAGTAATGCAGGTGCAAGTGCCGCTTTGCGATTTAAACTCAATATGTCGGATACCTTAACTCAGGTACAATTTTACTTCAATCCGACAATAGTGGAAAATACAGACTATTTTTATTTAACCGTTTGGGAAAGTCTTGATCCAGAAGTGATTTTATACGAAAAGCTGGTGCAAGTTTCTTCTTCAAATTCAGAATCAGGTTTTGTTATATTTGATTTGGATGATATTGTGCTTGTTTCCAATGAGTTTTTTGTTGGATTTACTCAAACTACAGATAACAATTTGAATGTTGGTTTTGATTTGTCTTACGCACCTAAAGAAAGCCTGTTTTTTGATTCAGGCAAAGGATGGAATGAGAGTATATTTAAAGGTGCCTTGATGATTAGACCTGTTTTTTCTAATTCAAATTTATCTAACGATTTTCCTTCTGCAATCGCTGAAAATGAGGTTCGTATTTTTCCAAATCCTTTGAAATCTGGGAATCTTAACATAGAAGTTAATGAAGGGATTAACTATCGTATTAAAGTATATTCTATTCTTGGAAAACTTGTGTATTCAGCCGAGTTTCAAGAAAAGTTAAATCTCGATTTCCTAAAAGAAGGCGTTTATTTAATGCGCTTCGAAAACAAGTTGAATGGAGATATAAACAGTCAGAAATTAATAATAAGAAAGTAGTGGATAAATACGAAGAAAGTTTAGGATTTCAGGAAAGCGAAGCGGAAATGTACGAACATTTTCGTTTTGAAGTGGATAAAGGTCAAGGCGCTCTCCGTATAGACAAATTCTTGCTAAGTAAGCTCGAAAATGTGACTCGAAATAAGATTCAGCAATCTGCAAAAGCTGGAAATATTTTGGTCAATGATGAAGTTGTTAAGTCCAATTATAAAGTAAGACCTTTAGACGTAATTACCATTGTTTTATCTGAGCCACCTCAAGATACTAATATTTATGCCGAAGACATTCCGCTTGATATTCTCTATGAAGATAAAGATTTAATTGTGGTGAATAAGCAAGCCGGATTGGTTGTTCATCCTGGTCATGGTAATTTTACAGGTACTTTATTACACGGATTATTATATCATTTTCAGCAGCAAGGCTTAAAAGACATAAAACCTTATCTAGCCCATCGTATTGATAAAGATACTTCGGGAGTATTAGTAATTGCAAAGGACGAAGACATCTTAGCCAAATTAGCCAAGCAGTTTTTCGATCATAGTATAGAACGAAAATACCAAGCTTTGGTGTGGGGAAATTTTGATGAAGATAATGGAACCATAACAGGTAATCTTGCTCGTAATCCGAAAAACAGATTGGAGATGACTGTTTTCCCTGATGGTGAAACCGGTAAACATGCTATAACCCATTATAAGGTTCTGGAGCATTTTGGTTATGTAACACTAATTGAATGCCAACTAGAAACGGGTAGAACGCATCAGATTCGTGCACATATGAAATATATTGGACATCCAATTTTTAACGATGCTCGTTATGGCGGTGATCAAATTTTGAAAGGAACTACTTTTACCAAGTACAAACAATATGTTCAGAATTGTTTCACTATAATGCCACGTCAGGCATTGCATGCAAAAAGCCTAAAATTTATTCATCCTCGATCTGGAGAAGAGCTTTATTTTGAATCGGATTTGCCGAAAGATTTTAGCTCTGTTATTGAGAAGTGGAGAGCTTATAGTCAGCATATGCTGCTTGGGGAGTAGAGTTATTCTCTACTCATTTTAATAAGGTTGATGGTTTTGTCGGTACTTTTGGCTACTCAGGTCAGTTTTTTTCAAAATAAGGTTTTATAATGTCATATTCTATACCTGATCAATCTTTGATATGAGTTTAAAAATCAGCGTTCCATTAAAAATTGCACTCGGATTAGTCGTATGTCAGCTAATTGAAATTACATCAGCAAGATGCTTATCATTGGCAAGAAGAAAAGCATTTGAAAGGAGAGGAGCATCCTCTTATTTTCGCAAGCTGGAGTGGAATTTAATAAAGCAAGTCTGGGTTTCACTTTGAGTGAAGCCCTGACTACTATTTTACATGTTTCCAAATCATTTCCATTAACTTATTTTTATTTATTGGTTTTGAAATATAATCATTACAACCCGCCTCAAGAGATAATTCACGATCTCCCGACAAAGCGTAAGCCGTTTGGGCTATGATAACTATATCTTTATTGAATTCACGTATTTTTCGAGTGGCTTCATAACCGCTCATCTCCGGCATTTTAATATCCATTAATATGAGATCAAACGTTTTTTCTTTGCAGATTTCTACTGCTTTGGTGCCGGTTTTAACAAAAGAAATGTCTTTATATATACCTCTTGTTAAGGTTTTTAAATATATTCCTGATGTTTCGTCATCCTCAGCAACTAAAATACTTAGTTTTCTTGGGATTTCAGTTAGAATAGATTTGGAAGTCGTTTGCTCTTCCTGATGCTTTCGATTCTTAATGGACTTAAAAGGAAGCGTAAAATAAAATTGTGATCCTTCACCTTCTTCAGATTCTAACCAAATAGTTCCACCCAGCATTTCTACATAAGCTTTAGAAATGGTTAGACCCAAACCAGAACCTTCATACACTTGTTTATCTTCAATATCCGCCTGAACAAAGCGGTCGAAAACAGCTTTCTGCCTGTCTTTGGGAATTCCAATACCTTTGTCTTTCACATAAAATTGTAAAGAAGTGAGATCCTTATCTTCAATAATTTGATAACCAAAATCAATGCTTCCTTTGTGCGAATATTTAATTGCATTCTTAATAAGATTTGTAAGAATAGCATTTACTTTTACCATATCGCTGGTAATACTATCTTCATTTTTGGGTAATCCATTTTTATAAGAAAGTTCTATTCCTTTTTTCTGTGTTTCGGGTTTAAAAAATGTATAAAGAAATTCAATTTGTTTGTTTATGCTAAAATCCGAGATTGAAACCTCCATTTGTCCGGCTTCAATTTTTGAAATATCCACAATATCGTTGATGGTGGTGAGCATACGCTTTCCACTCTTTTCAATGATTTTAATATAATTGTCTTTTTCATTGCTGGTCAAATCAGGTTCTTTTAAAAGCGATGTAAAGCCTAATATACCGTTCATGGGAGTTCTGATTTCATGACTCATATTGGCCAAAAAAGCCGATTTTAAACGGTCACTTTCTTCGGCTTTATCTTTGGCTT
>JAGGUP010000023.1 GCA_021158405.1 Bacteroidales bacterium | reverse complement strand
TATAAAAGAAATATAGAATTGTTGTTGAATAAATAGGGATGGAAATATATTTTAAAATTTCTTTTTTCAATCCTATTTTAGTTGCTTTCTTCACAAATAAGATGGTAATATATTGAACACTAAGTGCACCAAAAGCGAAGAAAAGACTGAAAAGAGTATAATGGAGCAAGTCGTGATGAACAATAATTTTCTGATTAATTAAAACGGAAAAGCTAAGCCAGAAAGCAAGATATGTAGGATTTGAAACATAATAAATAAGAACGGTAGCAACATTTTTAAATAATGTATTTTTATCTAATTTAATGTCTTTGACTATTTCCTTATTATCTAAATCCAGTTGGTCTAAATCAGCTTTGTGTTTTCTGTTTTTTATTAAGGGTAATATAAGCTCTTTTATTCCTATATAGGAAAGGAAAAGCAATCCTATGATCTGTAAAGCGATCATAATCCATGGATTTAATGAACTTAATGAAACTGTTCCCACAAGGAAAGATTCACATAATATAAAATCAACAATTGTGACAATAACAGCAATGGAAAATCCGTTCCAAAAACCTTTATCAAGGGATCTGTTTAACATCATCTGACCTATAGGCCCCAAAGGAACGGAAATTATTAACCCAATAGCAAAAGCAATAAAAATCATAATCTAATCCTATTTTTCTTTATTGATATTTGTTTTTTTAAAACTTTCTGTGGCGGTTTTTTTACCTATTTCAATAAGTTCACTCGCCATATAAAAATCAAATGTTCCACAGGCTTTTCTTGAAATCTGGATAAGGATATCTGGTGGATTTAATTCAAGTGATAATTTAGTAATTTGTGCCAACATTAAACTACTGGTATCATTAATAAGACTAAAATATCCATGACTTTCCTTTTTATTTTTCGGGATGAGTTCGGAAAGCTTCTTTTGAAACCCACCGAGCTTTCCTCTGGTTAAACGTTCAAAATAGCCTATCTCAGGATTTTTGACAGCTAATTTTTCATAAGGAATATGAGCGTTAACGTCAACGGCAATAAGTATGTCGTTTTCTTGTCTGTAAACTCGGCTTAGGGGTAATGGGTTAAGCACTCCACCATCTACAAATAGTGTATCATTTTTTTGTAGTGGAGTGATAACCATAGGTATGGATATTGATGCTCGTATTGCATCATATAAACTTCCTTCAGTTATTACTACTTCCTTTCTGTGTTTTATATCTGTGGCTACTGCGGAATATTTAATCGGTAGATCTTCAATTTTTTGATCAGGAATAAATTTTTGTAATTCTTTTAAAACCTTATCGGCTTTTATTATGCCACTTGTACTTAATGTAAAGTCAACCAAATTAAATACGTCCATTTTACCAAGCGAAGTAAGCCACTTTTCATATTCATCGAGTTTGCCGGCTGCATAAACGCCTCCAACTAAAGCTCCCATTGAAGTGCCAGATATAGAAGTAATTTCATAGCCTTGTTTTTCTAGTTCTCGAATGACTCCAATATGTGCTGTTCCACGAGCACCCCCGCTACCTAATACTAGCGCTACTTTTTGTTTCATTTTTTTCATGATTCTATTTGCAAGTTTAATTGCGATTTAATTCTTGTAATTTTTTTATAATTCTTGTTTTTGCTTTCCTTGGAATTATCTTAGAAGTATTGAATAAAGAAGAATATAAAAGTCCTGGGATTTCAACCTCTTTTCCAGTTTGTAGAGCTTTATACCCATCTTTTGCAACTTCTTCTGAAGAAGATAACAACTTGTATTTTACCAGATTTGAATTTTCACTTCCGACTTCTTTCTGAAACCCTGATTTTGTTGGCCCGGGACATAAGGTTGTTACACTAACTCCAGTTCCTTTCAATTCGCTTGTAATAGCTTCTGAAAAGGATTGTACATATGCTTTACTCGCATAATAAACGGCCATATATGGTCCAGGTTGAAAAGCTGCCATGGAGGAAATATTCAATATTTGTCCCTTCTTTTTCATAAGCATATTACTCATAAATAGTCGGGTCAATTCCGTTAGAGAAACAATGTTGATTTGTAGGATTTCGTTTATTTTTAGAAAATCCTGTTTTTGAAATTTCCCAAAATCACCAATCCCAGCATTATTAACTAAAACACTTATAACAATTTGTTTTTCTACAGTCTCATTGAATATTTCCAGGGCAGCATTTGGTTTAGATAAGTCTTTAACAATTATTAGAATATCTATATTGTATTCGTTATTAAGATCTGTTTTTATTTCATTTAGTTTTTTTGCGTCTCTTGCTATTAGAACTAAATTATAGGAATCTCTTGCAAACAACTTTGTTAGCTCATAACCAATACCTTTGGTAGCCCCTGTTATTAATGCCGTTTCTTTTGTTTGATTTTCCATTTTTGTAGATCTTAATGTTATTCAATTCTTTTACTCTGCCTTTTCGGGGTGTTTATTGTTTTAATTTCCTTACAGTAAAATCATCATCGGTCAGACCTGTATCGTATTTAATATTGGACATTTTCATTATAGTTTTATGATTTTTCTTTAAATCAATCATAGTTATTTCTTTTGCATTCCAATATTTACCAATTTTTTCAAATTGATAAGTAGCTGTTTTAATCTTTCTATTGCCTTTATCATAAAACTCCATATAAGTAGGACAGTAATTTGTTTTATTCAATTTTGCGATAACTTTTGAATAAGAAGATTTTTTGGATGTAGGTTTTAATTCAACAACTAATAAATCACCTTCTGTTTTCAATAATTTGGCAGTATATTTATCCACAAACAATTTGGCTTCCATATCTTCGTAAGCGAAATCTGTTCCGGCAAATTTTTGACTTTTTACTGACGATGATATTCTTCTTTCTTTTCCAAACGCTGGTAGGTACATATACATTACATCATTAGGTAATGATAATGTAGCAATGCCTGCTTGAGATGAAGGAGACGTAAATCTGAACAACCTTTTATCAGTTCCTTTCTGAATGGTTGTTGCCTCTCGTGTTTTTTCCTTTCCATTTTTATCAATTAAGATAATTTTTGTTTTCCCTGTCATATCTTTTGGGGAATACATTACTTCGTCTAATTTTTTAAGAATAGTATTTCCATCTTGTGCGTTAGCATTTAATCCTACCAATAGGAATAATGCACTAGCTAATACTGATAATTTTACGATATTCATTTTTTCTAAAATTTTAATATTTATAAATTATTTTATTTTACTGTTATTTTCTTTTTTTCTATTTGCCAATATCAATATAACAGGCAGTAGTGTTAAAGCTCCTAGCCCTGAACCTATCATACTAAGTGACACAAGCATACCAAAATTTTGCATGGGAACCATTTGCGAGAATATTAGTACCAAAAATCCTGCTGTAACAGAAACTACGTTAATTACAATTGCTTTTCCACTTACTAATATTGTTTCTTCAAGAGCTTTGTTAATGCTCCCTGTTTCTTTTAAAGTATGATTGAAATGTGTAATGATATGAATAGAATAATCAATTCCTATACCGAGTGCAATACTTGCAACAAGTACGGTGGCAATATCAAGAGCGATACCTGCAAAACCCATAAATCCGAATAAAATGGCAATGGTTGCAATAATTGGGATAGTTGCATACACACCTTTTGAAAATGAGCGGAGTATGAGCCCTACAATTACAAGAACAAAAAGCAAGGCAAGAACCAAACTGCTAAACTGGCTTTGAAGTA